>NZ_JBFBJT010000033.1:0-57109 GCF_040686175.1 Streptomyces sp. NPDC086077
CTCGACACCTCGAAGCGTGAAGAACGGCCGTCCTGCTGTCCCGGGAATGAACCAAGATCAGCGGGTCAGGTGAACGGTCGGGGTTAAACGCCAAGCTAAGGTGCGGGTATGACCGCACATAGCTACCTTTCCGAACTGTTCTCGCTGGATGGCCGGGTCGCCGTGGTGACAGGCGGCAGCTCTGGCATCGGCCGAGCCATCGCCGGGGCTCTCGCGCGAGCGGGGGCCAGCGTGGTGATCGTGGCCCGCAAGGAGACGGAACTGGCAGCCACCGTCGACGAGCTGGCGGCGGACGGCTGCCGGGCGAGCTGGGTGAGCGCCGACCTGAGCACCCGCGACGGGGTGCGCGCAGCGGCAGAGCAGGCAGCCGAGGTGTTCGGCGAGCCCGACATTCTCGTCAACAGCGCCGGGATCAACCTGCGGCCGCCGATGGGTGAGCTGGGCGAGGACGTATGGGATGCCACGATGGCGGTGAACCTGGAGGCGCCCTACTTGTTGGGCCAGCGATTCGGGCCCGGGATGGCCGAGCGGGGGTTCGGCCGGATCATCCATGTAAGCTCCCAGCAGGCACATCGGGCGTTCGTCCAGAGTGGCGTCTACGGGGTCTCCAAGGGGGCGCTGGAGTCGTTGACCCGATCACAGGCCGAGGCGTGGTCGCCACACGGCGTCACCTGCAACACGCTGGTGCCCGGCTTCGTCATGACCCCGCTCAACGCACGGTTGTCGTCCGACCGGGAGAAGGTGGCGGCGCTGGCCGCGCGCACGTTGGTGGGGCGCAACGGCCTTGCCGAGGACTTCGCCGGAGCGGCGGTGTTCCTGGCCAGCCACGCCTCCGGCTACGTCACCGGGCAGGCGATCTTCGTAGACGGCGGGTTTTCCGTCCACTGAACCCCACACCAACTCTCGGGCGGATCGAGCATCTGGTGGCCGTCGCGATCACCCTGGCTGCCGGCTTCTGGCAGGTGTCCCACCCGACACCCACCCTCGCGGCACTGTATGAGCAGGAACCGCGCTGGGGGCATATCGCGCTCAACTTCGGCCCGAAGCCCAGCATTCACTCGAAGCGTTCGCGGTCGGGCTCACCCAGAGGGCGGCGTCGGGGAACACGAGCCGAGCAGTAAGGGTCCGATCATCCGACAATTGGTCCGCGTAGTTGCGCCGTTTACGGCTTCGCCCCTCATCCGTCGGATGGAACTCAGGGGTGCGTCACGATCTTTCCCACATGCCCCCTGCGGCAGGGTTCTTCCTGCGCCTCAGTGGCCGGGCAGTGGGAAGGTCGCGGCGACGACGGGCTGGACCTCGGCCCGGCGAGCCAGGTCCATGCGGTGGTCGAAGGGCGTGGGTGTGTGCATCGACGACCCGACGACCTGTGCGTTGTGCAGTCAAGGACGGCGCACAGCAAAGGTCACCTCGTATCCGCCGAGTGCGCCGGCGATGATCCACCGGCGCCCACGCACAGCGGCGGCAGCCCTTCACTCACCGGGCCGCGAGAGATCGACAGGCACTCCACACGGGAGTGACAACGGCAAACGCCCACGTCGTCGCCACCCGGGAACTCGGACTCCACAATCGCGTCCGAGCCGAGTCAGTAGCCCACCGACTCATCATGGTGAACGGCGACTTCACCCCCCCGGTCCAACGACCCGGGAATCTCAAACAGGAGAGCTGCCCACCGCACACCGCCGACCCCGGCATCGAGCACTGCAACGGCGGCCACGCCACGACAGGAAGAGCCCGATCGCCCCGACCGACAACACCGCCACCGAGGCTCTCAGCACCGCGCCGCATCACTCCCTCACAGGCGCGTGCAACTGCACCGCCCCTGCTGGGCGGCCCGCAGGTGGGCGTGGTAGCTCAGGACGTGACGAGGACCTTGCTGAGCAGAGGAAGGTGGTCGGAGGCAGTCGGATCGTTCTGGATCACGCGGGTGACGAGCGGCCTCACCTCACGGGTCGTGTAGATGAGGTCGATCCGCTCCGTGGGGGCCTCGGCCGGGTAGGTCGCCCCATCGCCGTGCCCGTGCGGGGACTTGGCCCACGCGTCGGTGTACGCCTCCTGCAACGGCTGCGACTCCGGGGCGGTGGGCAGTGCGTTGAAGTCACCGACGAGGACGCCGGGCTTCTTCTCTCCGATCAGGTCTACGACCTGCGCCGTCTGCTGAAGGCGGTCGGTCTGCGAGCTGGCGGCCAGGTGCGTGTTGTAGAACTCCACGTTCTTGCCGTGGACGTCGAGGGTGGCGTGCAGCAGACCGCGCTGTTCCTGACCCGGCGACTTGTACAGCCAGGTGTTGTCGGAGGCGGTGATCGGGTACCGCGACAGAATCGCGGTGCCGTACTGAACGCGGTGACCGCCGACCGCCGGCGGGGCGTTGTCGATATTGGCGCCGAAGACCACGTGGTAACCGAGCAGAGACGCCAGCTCGGCAGGCTGATCCGCCCAGTCGCTGCGCTCGGAGTAATGGTTGTCGACCTCCTGAAGGCCCACCACGTCGGCGCCACTGTCGCGGATGACGTCCGCGATGCGCCGAAGGTCGAGGACGTCGTCGGTGCCCTGAGCGTGATGGATGTTGAAGTTCATGACGTCCAGCACACGAGGGCCGGGACGCCGGTCGGCGGAGATCTGGTCGTCTGCCGAAGCCTGAGTGACGGATCCGGCGGCGAGCGCGACGACAGCGGCGAGAACGGACAGGGTCCGGCGGTACATGAGGGCCTCCTGGCACGGGTTCATCAACGGTCCCGATCATGGCCGGATCCCCTGACGCGCCATTGGCCGCAACGTGAAAACGAGTAACCCCGCCGGCTACGACAGGGAGTCGACAGGTCGGTTTCGACTCCCGAGGGCGGAACATGCCCGCACGAAGCCGCACGTTTCCGTGATGGGTACCCCGACAGGACCGGGTCGTCACCGCGTTGGAGGTGGAGCCCAGGCGGCCTGTGGACAGTCACCAGCGGCAATGTCGACCCGGCTCCCGGCCTGGTCCGTGGCGGTGTCGCCGATCCGTGATCGCGGTCGGACCCTTACTGATCGTCTCCAGCGCCTAGGCTTTCCCTCGTCAGGGTGGTGGTGCCGGGGCGTCGCTCCAGTCGACCCAGCCGGCACGGTCGGCGTCGTGTCGGGCTCCGCCAGGTCTACGCTCGCGTGAACCCGTGGCTCCGCTCCACTTTCGCCACGTGCAGCGTGTAGCTCTGGTACCACTCGGCTTGCCCGCGCTTTTGCGCCGCGCGGTGCTCGGCGTTGGTCCGCCACTCCGCGAGGGCGTCGGCGTCGCGGAAGTACCCGACGGTGATGCCCAGCCCGCCAGGAGTCTGCGCGTGGTCCATCCCCAGGAACCCAGGGACGTCCTTCACCAGGTCCTCCATGCGTGCGTTGGTCTCGCTGTAGCCGCTCTGGTTCTGGGTTCGCACCGTGGTGAAGACAGCCACGTAGTAGGGGGGTTCGTAGGCCTCGACGGGTGCGGCAGGCGCCTCCGAGTGATCGCTCATGGCGCCACCGTAAGGCGGGATGCGCCCAACGATCCAGCCTCTTTCCTGAAGGGGATCCCATGGGACGGGGAACATCAGGGCGAATGTTGGCTGATGCTGCACTGGCGAAGTCACTGGGCAGCGTCCTGCCCTGCCCCAGATCGACCGGGCCGCCCACTCACCTGTGCGACAGGCCGCCCGTGGTGAGACGATCTCCGCTGGTCGGTACCCGGACCGGATCAGATCTCCGCCCAGGATGGCTGTACGTCATGGTGCTTCTCCCCTTTGCTTCTGCTCACGCGTCCACGGTGGCGAAGTGGCCGGCGTGCTCGGCGGAAGTCGTCATGTGGTGTGGGCGGCAGGAGTTTCCCGTGTCCGAGCGGACGATCTCCGAATGGCAGCAGGACGACGACGTGCAGGCGTACGTCCTCCTCGACGGAGAAGACATGCTCGGTTACGGCGAGTTGTGGTTCGACGCCGAGGAGAACGAGGCCGAACTGGCACGGATCATCGTGGACCCCGCGATGCGCGGGCGGGGGCTCGGCCGCAAGCTCGTCCGAGGGCTGCTCGAACGCGCCGTAACGGCGGGCTTCGGCGATGTCTTCATGCGGGTGCACCCGGACAACGACAGGGCGCTCCGCTGCTACTCGGGGGCCGGTTTCGTCACCGTCGAGCCCGGTCGTGCCGAGAGCTGGAATGCTGCCCAGCCGGTCGACTACGTCTGGCTGCGCAACCCCGCGCCCGCCGCGGACGGCGGTACGCCCCGGTCGACGCCTGTGCCGTCCGGGCAGTGATGAGCTCCTCCGCCCGGTCGACTCCGCATCCGACACGCCGACGCGGTGGGACGGACCTGGTGCGGACGCGCCCCGTACTGACTACGCGGGTGACTGCAGCTTCTGCACCACCTCGGTGGTCCGCGCGCAGAGCGGATCAGACTTTCCCTCCCCGGGAATCACACCCTGGTAGCGGCCGAGTACGAGGCACTGCGGGACATTGTCGATGGACGGTGTACAGCGGCGCGCAACGGGTGGCCGAATGTGGCCGAATGCGCGCGATGTCTGGCCTGCCGGAGCGATACTGTAGCTGGCGCCGGCATGATGGCTGGCACACGGTGTCGCCCGCGCCATCGCTGACAACCCTCGACTGCCCGGCAGCACACGGCGTGTGGCGTGCCCGCGACCCGACAACCGGGCGGGTACTGACGCGCCGATGCCGCCTGCTGCTCGACCTGAGCAGCCTGCTCCTGCGTATCAGGTTCCACCGGCATATCCGCTCGGACTTTCGGGCGGTTCGTGCACCAAGGGCAAGGCCGTGACGCCGCTCAGCGTCAAGAAGACCACGAAGACGACCAACCAGACGCGAACCCCCTTCAGCAGGGCGGCTCTGACGGACCAACGGTGGTTCAGATCCTGGGACTGTGGTGCCTCCAAGCAAGCCACGGCCATACCCCAACTTCGAACGTGGGCTGCTCCCCATGGCATGCCACTCAGTGTGTCACACGCGACAGCATTTCCGGACCGGGCGACCCGGCCCACAACTCTGCTGCATTTTGGGATAGTTCGCACTCCCCCGCCGAGTCGAAATAGTGACATGGCACTTGCAGGACACGAACAAACGTTGTGCCTTGTTCATCGTGGCGTCACGCTGTCCCTTCATGACCCCTACGAACAACACACAGCGGGCGACCGTCCGCAGACCGCGGTCGCGGTATGCAGCGGCTGCTACGCTCGCGGCGTTGCTGGCGGGCCTGACCACCACACCGGGATCCGCTCAGAGCGCTGATCAGGCCGGCGGCTCGGCGCAGCAGAGCAACCAGACCACCGATACGCCCGGCGTCACCCGGCACCACGTCACCCTGATCACGGGTGACCGCGTCACAGTGGAGAAGGACCCGGCGGGCCGAGCGGCCGTCTCGGTGAAGCCCGCCGAGGGCCGCGAGCACATCAAGTTCGTCAAGCAGCAGGACGGCGACCACTGGACAGTCATACCTGCCGACGCCCTGCCCCTCCTCGCGACCGGCCGCCTCGACAGGGCTCTGTTCGACGTATCGGCTCTGGTCAAGGAGAAGTACGCGGATCGGGCGAGCCTGCCGCTGATCGTCGAGTACGCGGGTGACGCGGACACGGTCGAGCGTCGGCTCACTTCGGCCGGGGCAGGCAAGGTCGACGCCATCCCCGGTACGTCCTTCGCGACCCTGGGTGAAGGACGCGAGAACGCCGCCGAGTTCTGGGACAGCATCGGCCCCGCCAAGGTGGGCGCCTCGTCCTTCGGCGCCGGCATCCGCCGGGTCTGGCTCGACGGCCGCGCCAAGGTCTCCCTCGACCGGACGGTGCCGCACATCGGTGCCCCCCAGGCCTGGGCTCAGGGCTACAAGGGCGAGGGAGTGAAGGTCGCGGTGCTCGACACCGGCTACGACCCGAACCACCCCGACCTCAAGGGGCTCATCGCAGACGCCAAGAACTTCACCACCGAGGCGAACACCGACGACCTGCACGGCCACGGAACGCACGTGACCTCGACCGTCGCCGGTTCCGGCGCGGCCTCCGACGGCCGGCTCAAGGGGGTGGCGCCCGGCGTGCGGATACTGTCCGGCAAGGTGTGCGACGCACACGGCTCCTGCGACAACTCCGACATCATGGAGGGCATGGCCTGGGCGGCGCAGAACGGCGCCAAGGTGATCAACCTCAGTCTGGGCGACGTCGACACCCCGGGCACCGACGCCCTGGAGGCACTGGTCGAGACCGTGACCCGTGACTACGGCGTCCTGGTCGTGGTCGCGGCCGGCAACGAAGCCACACAGCCGGTCTCCTCCCCCGCGTCCGCCGACAGCGCGCTCGCCGTCGGCGCCATCCAGGTGGAGGACGATGATCTCGCTGTCTTCACCTCGCCCGGCCCCCGCGTGGGCGACTTCGGCCTCAAACCGGACATCTCCGCGCCCGGTGTGGGCGTCGTAGCCGCCAGAGCGGGCGGTACGACCGCCGAGGACGGGTACTGGGAGATGAGCGGCACCTCCATGGCGACGCCTCACGTCGCCGGAGCCGCCGCCATCCTGTTCCAACAGCACCCCGACTGGACGGCGGACCAGGTCAAGCGTCAGCTGATGCAGAGCACGTCGGGCGGTCTCGAACGAGGCGCCTACTTCCAGGGCGCGGGACGGGTCGACATCGCCCGAGCAGTCAGCCAGCAGGTCACCGCCGAGCCCACCGGTCTCGACTACGGACAGATCCGCTGGTCCGACAACGGGCGTCCGCCCGTGAAGAAGACGATCACTTACCGCAACCCGGGGAGCGAGCCGGTCACGCTCGACCTTTCGCTCCAGGTGACCTACGAGAAGGACGCGCCCGCACCGGACGGCATGTTCCGCCTCGGCGCCGACAAGGTCACCGTGCCCGCGCACGGCACCGCGGACGTCACCGTCACCGCGACGCCCGAGACCGCGACGGAACACACGGCGTACAGCGGCGTGGTCATCGCCTCCACCCCGGACGAGAAGGTCTCGGTACGCGTCCCGCTCGGCATGGACGTCGAGCAGCCGTCCCGCAGCCTCCGCATCACCATGAAGGACCGTTCGGGCAAGGCTCCCGACTATGCCTACCTGCACCTCCACACGGACGGCCGCGAGGCCCAATGGCGGGAGCTCCTGGGCACGGGCAGCACCGAACTGAGGCTGCCGATCGGTCAGACCTTCTCGCTGAGCGGCCTCTTCTTCGATGAGGCGTTCACCGAAGGCACCATGGTGGGCGCGCCGGAGTTCGTGATGAACACCGACCGCGACATCATTCTCGACGCCAGGCGGGCCCATCCCGTCGAGGTGTCCGCTCCCAGTCGATCCGCCCGCATCGCGCTCGCCGAATTCGGCACCATCGGTCACAGCGGGCTTTTGTTCTCCGTCTTCGCGAACGGCTCGATCGGCAGCGACCACGTCGAGGGGCTCTACGCGACCCCCACGGCGCAGGTCAAGGACGCGAAGTACACATACCTGGTCAACACCATCTGGCACGAGCCCGGTGGCGTCGGCCCGAACGCGCCGACGTACTACTACCTCACCCGGCCGGTGAGCGGCGGCATTCCGGCCGATCCCTCCTACCGCCCCCGCAAGTCCGACCTGGCGGAGGTGAACACCACCTTCGCCGCGACCGCAGCGGGCACGACCGCCTATCGAGCCGTCTGGATGCACCTCGGCAACCTTCGCTTCTACCACGGCCTGACCGGGCTGCCGGTCCCGCACCGACGGGTCGACTACTTCTCGACGGCCGAGAGTCTGCGCTGGATGACCGTCTTCGACCAGAACCTCCTGGAAGCGCCGGACGTTCGCGGGCAGTTCTTCATGAGCACCATGCACGGCTACAAGGCCGGGACCAAGGTGGAGGAGCACTGGAACAACGGCGTGCAGGCCGTCGGGTTCTCCCCTTCGATGTCACACGCCTACCGTGACGGCGACTACCTCAGCCTCTCCGTGCAGAACGCGGCCAACAAGGATCTCCACCAGTACGCGCATACGTCCGCGAGCAGCCAGCAGACATGGGAGGTCCGACGCAACGGCAAGCCGGTGACGCTGACGGGGAACTCAGGCCAACTGCCGGCCGATCGCACGCCCGCGGACTACCAGCTGACGTTCCGGCAGGAGCGCGACCTGGATCCGCAGTCCTCCATCTCCACCGCGCTCCGTGCCGAATGGCAGTTCCGGTCGCAGACCACGGACGGCCAGCGGGCCCTGCCGCTCTACGCGGTGCGTATGTCGCCGGAGCTGGACGAGTGGAACCGGGCCGAGGACGGGCGCAAGTTCGACATCCCGGTCCTGATCCAGCGTCAGCCCGGCGCCACGGGGTCGTCGGTCCGCACCTTCACCACCCAAGTCTCTTACGACGAGGGCAGGACCTGGCACTCCGCCAAGGTCAAGGGCTCCGGTGACAATCGCACGGTGACGGTGCACCACCCGCACCGCTCCGCGGACGGCTCGGTCTCGCTGCGCACCTATGTCAAGGACGCCGCGGGGAACTCGTTCAAGCAGACCGTCATCAGGGCCTACCTCCTCAAGTAATCGGCTGACGGCAGCACGGGCCCGGCGGAACCTTCCGCCGGGCCTCTTCCGGCGCCCGGAGGGCATCGCCTGGTCCGCCCGGTCGACGACATACACCTTGTTCTGGGCGTCGCGGCCGTAGAGCCCGCCGTGGACGCTCACGTGCCCCACCCATCACTCGTCGGTGGGGCACTTCGTGTGAGGGCGAAAGCACCCGGGAGTGTGAACCACGTACCTCGTTGGAGGAAACCGCTGAACAGTCCTTTGGTGATCAACGATGCTGCCTGTGCCCGAGTCTTCCGGCTCGGGCACAGCATCCCTGCAAGGAGATCGTCGATGAACGTCCGCCGTAGCCTGTCCGCTGTCATCGCCGCCGTGGCTCCCGTCGCCAGTGCCATGGCACTCGTCCTGGGCGCGCCCGCCACGGCGGCAGCCGACCCCTGTGGGTTCTACGAGACCGGCTCCGACGCGTTCTACAACCACTGCACGAGCGACGGGTCCAACGTCGTCATCGAGGTGGAGGTGTTCGGCCCCAACTACGACAGGTGCGTGGGACCCGGCCGCAGCTGGCTGGGCTCGTCCGGCAGTATCCAGGGCGCGCACTACGCCGGCAGGACCTGCTGACCCCCTCCGGGGGCGACGACGTCAGCGGCAACACGCACCAGATCGCCACGTGACTCGTGGGCCCGAGCCGCCCCAGCCCCACCAGCTGGGGCGGCAGCGCGATCAAGACGCGGCCTGGCGCGCCACGCGGTAGCGGAGGTAGACGACTCTTGAGCTGAGGGTTCGGGTCTCGACGAGTTCGAGATCCACCCGGCGTTCGCGCTGGGGAAAGAACGGAATGCCACCGCCAACCAGCACCGGGTAGGCCAGGACCCGGTACTCGTCGATCAGATCCGACGCGGCCGCCTCGGCGGCGAGAGACGCGCCGCCGATCGCGATGTCGCCCTCCCCCGGCTCGGCTCGCAACCGCGCGATCTCCTCCGCCAGGCCGCCGGCGGCCAGGCGGGCATTGCCCTGCACTGCCGACAGCGTGGTGGAGAACACCACCTTGGGGAGCGGCTTCCAGAGCGCGGTCCACTCACGATCCGAATCGTCGAGCGCGGGATCCTGGTCGGCGGTCTCCCAGTAAAGCATCGTCTCGTACAGCCGTCGTCCCAACAGGTGGACGCCGACCTCTCGGATCTCGTCGATCCAGAAACGAAAGACCTCCTCGCCGGGCACCGTCCAGTCGAAGCCGCCGTCCGGCCCGACGATGTAGCCGTCGAGTGAGACGCTCATCGAATAGGTCACGCTGCGCATCAGGAGTCCTCCTCGTAACGGGATCGACAGTACGACCGCGGGGCGCCGCAGGACTCATCGCGACTCGCGAGATCCCCTCAGAGCACCCCTCTCCACGCGAAGATCATCACTAGACCGACGACCTTTCACCACACGGCCTGGCTCGATCTTCAACGTCCGGCCCGGACGCCGCGTCGAGTCTTGATCACTGGGTTGCCAGGGTCCGACGACGGCCGGCTCATCCCCGGTCATCGGCATCACGCGCCGGCATGGTGACCGGCGTGTTCGCCATAGCAAATTGCCGCAACCCTCCCCCACCTCGAGTGGCTGAGGTCACACCTCCCCGCGTCTTGTCCGATCTGCGTTTAAACCGCTTTAGTAGCGGCACGGCGTCACCACTGAACCGGTTCAGTGACGGCGCCGGACACGATCCGACACGGAGGGGACCACCATGCGGCGTCCGACCATTGCCGACGTGGCACAGCGAGCCGGCGTGTCCAGAAGCTCCGTCTCCTTCGCACTCAACAACCGGCCGGGACTCGCCGACGAGACCAGGGTCCGCATCCTGGCCGCCGCCGAGGAACTCGGCTGGCGGCCCAGCCGCCCCGCACGGGCGCTGTCGCTCGGCAAGGCGGGCGCGGTCGGCCTCGTCCTGGCGCGGGAGCCCGGCCTGATCGGCGCCGATCCGTTCTTCCCGGCCTTCATCGCGGGCATCGAGGAGGTGCTGTCCGAGCAGGGCGACGGACTCGTCCTGCACGTGACGACCGCCGACCGCGAACAGGCCCTGTACGAACGGCTGGCCGCGGACCGCAGGGTCGACGGCGTGCTGCTCACCGACCTCAGAGTCGACGACCCGCGCCCCGCGCTCACCGCCTCGCTCGGCCTGCCGACCGTCGTCGTGGGGCGTGCCGAGTGGGCGGGCGGGCACTGTGCCGTCGAACTCGACGACGAACCCGCCTACGTCGCCGCCGTCCGGGCGTTGGCCGCGGCAGGTCACCGGCGCATCGCCCACGTCGAGGGGCCGCAGGAGTTCCGGCACGCGATCCGGCGGCGCCAGGCATGGGAGCGGACCCTGGCCGACCTCGGACTGCCACCGGGCCCGCTGCGCCCCGGCGGCTTCACCGCCGAGGGCGGTGCCGGGGCCACCCGGGAACTGCTGGCTCTGGCCGAACCCCCGACCGCGATCGTGTACGGCAACGACCTGGCGGCCACCGCGGGACTCGCCGTCGCCCATGAACTGGGGATCGCCGTCCCCGGGCAGTTGTCGGTCGTCGGCTACGACGACACCCCGCTCGCGCAGTACACCCACCCGCCCCTGGCGTCCGCGAGGGCGGATGCCAGAGGCTGGGGGTCGGCCGCCGCGCTGGCCCTGCACACCGTGATCGCCCACGGGACGGCGCCCGATGTCGCCCTGCCCCCGGCGGTCTTCGTCCCCCGCCCGTCGATCGGCCCGGCTCCGTCCGGTGCCGCAGGCGGGCACTGAGAGGTCCGACCCGGGGGATCCCGTCCGGCAACGAGGCCGGGCGTGCACATTTCGGAGAGAACGATGCTCAGGAGAACAGCGTCCGCCCTGGCCGCCGTGCTCGCGCTGGCCACCGTGGCCACCGCGTGCGCACGCTCCGGCCCGGACCCGGCAACCGCGGCCAGGTCACGCGGACCCATCACCGTCTGGCTGTCGAACAACGCCCAAGAGGCCGAGTGGGGCAGGCAGATGGTCGCGGACTGGAACCGGCTTCACCCGGACCAGCGCGTCACGGCGCAGAACATCCCGGCGGGCAAGACGTCCGAGGAGGCCATCAGCGCCTCGATCATCGCGGGCACCAGCGCCTGCCTGGTCTTCAACACCTCCCCCGCCTCGGTGCCGCAGTTCCAGAAGCAGGCCGGGCTCGTGCCGCTGAGCGACTTCCCCGACGGCGAGCAGTACATCGAGTCCCGCAGCGGCGGCCTCGCAGGGCAGTACCGCTCCGAGGACGGCAAGTACTACCAACTGCCGTGGAAGAGCAATCCGGTCATGATCCTCTACAACAAGAAGCTCTTCGCGAAGGCCGGCCTCGACCCGGAGCGCCCGCGTCTGGCGACCTACGGCCAGTTCCTCGACACGGCGCGCAAGTTGGTGCGCAGCGGTGCCACGGAAGCTGCCCTGTGGCCGGCGCCGAGCAGTGAGTTCTTCCAGTCCTGGTTCGACTTCTACCCCGCCTTCGCCGCGCAGAGCGGCGGCCGGTCCCTGGTGGAGGACGGCAAGCCGCAGTTCGACTCCCCGGCCGGCCGGCAGGTCGCCGACTTCTGGAGCACGATCTACCGCGAGAAGCTCGCGCCCAAGGAGCTGTACCCGGGTGACGCGCTGGCCGACGGCAAGGCCGCCATGGCGACCGTGGGCCCCTGGGCCGTCGCCGCCTACAAGGACCGGGTCGACTGGGGGGTCGTACCGGTGCCGACGTCCGACGGCCGGCCCGCCTCGCGGATCCACACCTTCAGCGACCAGAAGTCCGTGGGCATGTTCAGCGCCTGCGAGAACCGGGCCACAGCCTGGGACGTGATGAAGTTCGCCACCTCAAAACGGGAGGACGGCAGGTTCCTCGCCACCACCGGCCAGATGCCCGTCCGAGACGATGTGGAACGGGAGTTCGCGAACTGGTTCGCGAAGAACCCCGCCTACCGGCCGTTCGCCGACCAGGCCGGCCGTGTGGTGGAGGTGCCCAACGTCGCGGGCTCCATCGACGTGTGGCAGACCTTCCGCGACGCCTGGACCCGGTCGGTCGTCTTCGGCCGGCAGTCACCCGCGTCGGCGCTGCGCGAGGCCGCCGCCGGAACCCGCACGATTCTCGGCGAGTACTGAGGCAGCCATGACCCTGACCCGAACCCCCGCCCGGACCGCGGCCGTCCGCCCGCGCACCCCGCAGCGCCACCGGCGCCGCCACACCGGCATCGGTGCCGCCTTCGTCAGCCCCTATCTGCTGTACGTCCTCGCGGTGTTCGCTATACCCCTGGGCTACACCGTCTGGATCTCCTTCCACCGCTTCTACTTCACCGCTCCCGGCGCCGACGCGCCGAGCCCCTGGGTGGGGCTGGCCAACTACCGCGACGTGCTCACAGATCCGGTGGTGGGCAAGGCGTTCCTGAACATCGGGATCTTCCTCGTCATCAATGTCCCCCTGACCGTGCTGCTGTCGCTGGTGCTCGCCACCGCGCTGAACGCCAAGGTGCCGTTCCGGTCGTTCTTCCGTGCCGCCTACTATCTGCCGTACATCACCGCCAGCGTCGCGCTGGTCGCCGTCTGGCAGTTCCTGTTCGGCACCGACGGCCTGGTCAACAACGCCCTCGGCGGCCTGGCCCCCGACCCGTCCTGGCTGGTCAACACGCATCTCGCGATGCCCATGATCGCGCTGTTCGTCACCTGGAAACAGCTCGGCTTCTTCGTGATGCTCTACCTCGCCGCGTTGCAGAACATCGGCAAGGACCTCTACGAGGCGGCGTCCGTCGACGGCGCGGGCACGGTCCGCACGTTCTGGTCCGTCACCGTGCCGGGCGTGCGCCCCGCGACGACCCTGGTGACGGTGTACGCGATCGTCACCGGCGCCAACCTCTTCAGCGAGCCGTACCTGCTGACCGGCGGCGGCGGGCCGGACGACGCGTCCATCTCGCCGGTGCTGCTGATGTACCAGAAGGGCATCGAGCAAGGCCACCCCGACTTCGCGGCGGCCCTGGGCGTGGTGCTGGTCGTGCTCGTGCTCGCGGTGTCGCTGATCACGCGCAAGCTCACCGAGAGGGGCAACTGACATGAGCCGATACGACTTGACCGCCCCGTCCGGCCACGACGTGCCGCACACCGGCCGGGGCACCGGCCGCGCGATCCGGTTCGTCGTCCTGCTCGTCGGCGCGCTGGGCTTCCTCTTCCCCTTCTACTACATGGTCGTCGGATCGCTGCGGAAGGTGACGACGGGCGATCTGTCGTCCGCCGCGCCCAGCGGACTGACCACGGGCAACTACGGGGCGATCGACGGCGCCCTGTCCCTCGGCAGGGCACTGGTCAACTCCGGTGTGATGACCGCCGGTGTGCTGCTGTGCACGCTGGTCTTCGGTGTACTCGCCGGATACGCCCTGGCCCGTCTGCAGTTCCGCGGCAGGGGCACCGTGTTCGCGACTCTGCTGCTCGTCCAGACGATCCCGTTCCAGCTGCTCACCCTGCCGCTGTACGTGCTGGTCGTACGGGACTACGGACTCGGCGACAACTACCTCGGCATGATCCTGCCGTTCGCGATCAACTCGACCGCGGTCTTCCTCTTCCGGCAGTTCTTCCTGCAGATGCCGGCCTCACTGTTCGAGGCCGCGCGGATCGACGGCGCGAGCGAGCTGCGCATCCTGTGGCGGATCGCGCTCCCGATGGCCCGGCCCGCGCTGCTCACCGGCACGCTGCTGACCTTCATCGGCCCGTGGAACGAGTTCCTCTGGCCGTTCCTCGTCACGAAGAACGCCGACATGCAGCCGCTCGCCGTCTCGCTGGCGGGCTTCCTCAGCAACCTCCAGGGCACCGTGTCGAACCCGACCGGCGCGCTGATGGCGGGCGCCTGCGTGCTGGCCGCCCCCGCCGTGGCGCTGTTCCTGCTGTTCCAGCGCCACTTCACGCACACGAACATCGACTCCGGAATCAAGGGCTGAACCACACCATGAGCACTACCGACCCCCGCCACCACATCCCGTTCCGGCTCGTCCGCAAGGGCGTCGTCATGTCCCCTCTGCCGGGTGCGGCGAACGAGGTGGAGGGCGTCCTCAACCCCGCCTCCGGCCGTACCCCCGACGGCACCCTGCACCTTCTGCCCCGCCTGGTGTCCGAGGGCAACGTCTCCCGCGTCGGCCTCGCCGAGGTCACCTTCACCGACGGGGTGCCCTCCGGCGTCGAGCGCCGCGGCACGGTCCTGGAGCCGGACGCCGGCTGGGAACGCGGCAAGAACAACGCCGGTGTGGAGGACCCCCGGATCACCTGGGTACCCAGCCTCGGCCTGCACGTGATGTCGTACGTCGCGTACGGGCCCCTCGGCCCGAAGCCGGCCCTCGCGGTGTCTGACAACCTCACCGACTGGACGCGGCTGGGGCCGATCCAGTTCGCCTACCAGCCCGACCTGGACACCGACCTGAACCTCTTCCCCAACAAGGACGTCGTCCACTTCCCCGAGCCCGTCCCCGGCCCCGACGGGCAGCCCGCGTACGCCATGCTGCACCGTCCCATGTGGGACCTCGGCTGGTTCCGTCCCGGCGAGGGCGTCCATCTGCCCGCGGGCCTGGCGGACGAGCGGCCCGGCATCTGGATCTCGTACGTGCCGGTGGCCGACGTGGAGAAGGACGTCCGCGCCCTGGTCCGGCCGCGCGACCACCGGCTCGTGGCGCTGTCGGAGTTCGACTGGGAGGCGTTGAAGATCGGCGCCGGGCCCGCGCCGATCCGCGTCGAGGAGGGCTGGCTGCTGATCCACCACGGCGTGTCCGGCGTGCCGGAGGACGACCCGTTCGTGCCCAACCGGCGGGTGTCGTACGCGGCCGGAGCGATGATCCTGGACCCCGCCGACCCCGCACGCGTCCTGGCCCGCTCCGCACAGCCGCTGATGGCGCCCGAGACGGAGGAGGAACGATCCGGCACGGTGCCGAACGTCGTCTTCCCCACCGCGATCGAGGAGGTCGACGGCACCCGCTACGTCTTCTACGGCATGGCCGACGCCCACATCGGCGTCGCCGTGCTGGAGCGCACCGTATGACCTCCGCACCACTCGGGCTCGGGCTGATCGGCTGCGGCGCGTTCGGGGCGTACGTCCTGGACGCCGTGGCCGGTCTGCCCGGCCTGCGGGTCGCCGCCGTCGCCGATCCGGACCCACGGCGCGCGCAGCCTCTCGGTACCCGCCACGGCGCCGCGGTCTGCGACGGACTCGACGCGCTCCTCGCCCGCCCCGACGTGGACGTCGTCGCCGTCGCCACCCCGCCGCACACCCACGCGGATCTCAGCGTCCGGGCCCTGCGCGCGGGACGTCACGTCTTCTGCGAGAAGCCCCTCGCGCTGACCACGGCCGACGCGGCCCGCGTCAGCGCCGAGGCGCACCGGTCCGGCAGGGTCCTCGTCGTCGACCACGTCCTGCGCTACAACCCGCTGCTGCGCGCCGTCGAGACGCTGATGGACGAGGGCCTGCTGGAGCGGCCGAGGCGCTTCCTCTTCGAGAACGACGCCGCCGACGAGGGCCTGGGCGGCGACCACTGGTTCTGGGACCCCGCCCGCAGCGGCGGCATCTTCCTCGAACACGGTGTGCACTTCTTCGACGCCGCGCGCGCCCTGCTCGGCAGCGTTCCCGAGTCCGTGCAGGCGACGGCCGTCCGCAGGCCCGGCGGCCCCGGCGGGCTCGTCGACATGGTGGTCGCCGAGGCGGTGCACCCTGGCGGCGTCCTGGCCGGGCACTTCCACTCGTTCACGCACGCGCACCGCGCGGAACGCCAGTTGATGCGCCTCGACCACGGTTTCGCCGAGTCCCTGATCACCGGTTGGATCCCCACCCGGGCCACCGTCACCGCCTGGACCGACGACCGCGGCGCCACCCGCTGGGAGCGGCTGCCGTCCCGCACCACAGAACTCTTCGCCGTACCCGGCTTCCCCGAGGACGGCGCGCAACGCGTCACCGTGCGGGTGGAGCGCGGCGCGGGCGGCACCGCGCCGGTCTCGGGCCGGGGTGCCGTCCGCACCGTCCCACACCGTGTCGAGACCGTGCTCGACCTCGGCGGAGAGACGGCCAAGGCACGCGTCTACGCCGGCAGCGTGCGAGCCGCCTTCGCCGACCTGCTGCACTGCGCGGCCCACGGCGGCACGCCCGCGGCCGACGCCCACGCCGGGCTGACGGCCGTCGCGGTCGCGGAAGCCGCCACCCAAGCGGCGGCCACCGGCACCGCGCGGCCCGTGGTGCTGCCGGAGGGGGGTACGCCGTGAGCTGGTGGCGCGACGCCGTCTGCTACGAGATCTACCCCTGGTCCTACGCCGACTCCGACGGGGACGGCACCGGCGACCTCCGCGGTATCGCGGAGCGCCTGCACCACGTACGGCGCCTCGGCGCCGACGCGGTGTGGATCACCCCCTTCTACCCCTCGCCGCTCGCCGACGGCGGTTACGACATCGCCGACCACACGGCCGTCGCACCGGAACTCGGCACTCTCGACGACTTCGACGCGCTCACCGCGCGCGCCCACGGCCTCGGTCTGAAGGTCGTCGTCGACGTAGTGCCCAACCACACCTCCGACGCGCACCCCTGGTTCCGGGCCGCCCTCGCGGCCGGTCCGGGCAGCACGGCCCGCGAGCGGTACCTCTTCCGTCCCGGTCGCGGACGGCACGGCGAACTGCCGCCCAACGACTGGCAGTCCGCGTTCGGCGGCCCCGCCTGGACCCGCGTGCCCGACGGCGAGTGGTACCTCCACCTCCACGCACCCGAGCAGCCGGACCTCGACTGGCGTCACCCGGCGGTGCACACGGAGTTCGAGAGGATCCTGCGGTTCTGGCTCGACCACGGCGTGGACGGCTTCCGCATCGACGTGGCGCACGCCCTGTACAAGGCGGAGGGACTGCCGGACGCCGGGCCCGGCCAGCACGAGGACCCGGCGCGCAACCACCTCATGCCGTACTACGACCAGGAGGAGCTTCATCCCCTGTACCGGCGGTGGCGCACCCTCCTCGACGAACACCCCGGAGTACCGGGCGCGGCGAGCCCCGAGGAGCGCCTGCTCGTCGCCGAGGCGGCGGTGTTCGCCCCCGACCGGTTGGCCCGCTACGTCCGTCCCGACGAGATGCAGCAGGCCTTCGACTTCGCGTTCCTGGAGGCGCCGTGGGACGCGCCCGCGCTGCGCCGGGTGATCGAGGGCTCGCTGGCCGCGTCCGGGCCGGGCCGCGCCCCCGTCACCTGGGTGCTGTCGAGCCACGACGCCGTACGGCCCCCCACCCGTTACGGATCGCCGCTGCGCGCGCGGTCCGCCGCACTGCTGATGCTGGCCCTGCCGGGCGCGGCGTACGTGTACCAGGGTGAGGAACTCGGCCTCCCCCAGGCGTGGGTGCCGGACGACCGCATCCGCGACCCGCTCTGGCCGCGCAGCGGGCACCGCGAACGCGGACGCGACGGGTCGCGCGTGCCGCTCCCCTGGTCCGGGAGCGCCGCGCCCTACGGCTTCAGCGCCGCCGCACCTCGGTCGTGCTGGCTGCCGCAGCCGGAGGACTGGGCAGCACTGACCGTCGCGGCACAGGACGGCGACCCCGGCTCCACCCTGGAGTTGTACCGAGAGGCACTTCGGCTGCGCAGGGCCTGGCCCGCCCCGGCCGACGGCTCACTGCTCTGGCACTCACCCTCCGAGGCGCCCTACCTCGCCTTCACCCGCGGCCGCCTCACCTGTGTGGTGAACATCGGCACACAGCCGCTGCCGCTCCGGGACACGGGGCTGCTCGGGCGGCCCGTACTGACGAGCGGGCCACGGGACTTCGACGACGTCCTGGCACCGGACACGGCGGCCTGGTTGCTAGTCGAGGGGTGAGCAGTGTCCGGTGCGTCCGGGTGACGCGCCGGGGTTCGCCACAACCCGCCGAGTCCGCGCCCGGCGGGGTCGGTTCGCCAGCGCGTTGGCCCCGGCAGGTACCTGCGGGCCGAGACGCATCCGGGTCCTCCGGGACCCGGACGGAGATCATCGCCCGCAACGCTCGCAGCGCAAGGGTGTGTGGGAACCGTCGGTGAGGCAGATCCACACGACCGCTGCTCCTCCGGGGACGTCCGCCGGCACGCTGAAGTGGAAGCGAGCGCTCGAGCCGCACACGACGTTGTCGCTGAGTCGGTGCCATACGCTCACACCTGCAGTAGGGGGTTTGGGCGGTTTGACGACGGCAGCAGCACCATCACGGGCGGCCCGGGGCGCGATCCGCTCTCCTCACGCGTCGCACGACAGCCCCACCGCCACGGGCAACAGGCCAACTGGTACCGCGTCGACGAGTGTCCCATGCGGGGTGTTCCGCCGTCGGCGACGAGATGGTCTCTCGGTGTCCGCGAGCAACGGCCGCTCGGTGACGATGACTTCGCGCTGAGCAGGTTCTCCGCCTGCCGGCCAGGACGACGTGCAACGGGGGGAAGCGCGCGGACGGGGCGTACAAACCAGCTGGTACAGGGCAGTTGAGGCACTTGAAGAGGTCTCGGTAACTCTTAATTTAGGAATTATTATTGACGCGCGCCGGTGACCCCTGCAAGATCCTGGCAACAACACCGCAGGCGCGCGGGCATTGACTGGTCCGAAGAACGACCGCCGTACCCAGCGAGGGAGCGGTGCCTCGGACTCACGACCGGGACGGGTCGGCACGCCTGATCGGACAGCGAAGGATCCGATGTGAAACGACATCTCACCGTCCTCCTGGCGCTCCTGACAGGCCTTCTGGTCGTGCAAACGCCCGCCCACGCCGGCCCCCAGGCCGGCAGTGTCGCCGTCACGGCGCCGGCACCTCAGCAGGTGCTGAGCCCGACGCCGTACATGGGCTGGAACACCTATTACGCGCTGGGTGGCGATCCGACCGAGGCCGAGGTCAAGTCGATAGCCGACTTCCTGGTCAGCAGCGGTCTGCGCGACGCCGGTTACCAGTACGTCTGGATCGACGGCAACTGGGCGGCGCCGACCCCACGCAGCTCGGCCGGCGACCTGGTGGCCAACCCCGACCAATTTCCGAACGGGCTGAAGCCACTGGTGGACTACATCCACTCCAAGGGCCTGAAGGCCGGCATCTACACCGACGCCGGTCCGTACATCCCGGGCAAGTGCGGACTCGGCAGCCACGGCTACTACCAGCGCGACGCGGACCAGTTCGCCGCCTGGGAGTTCGACGCGGTCAAGGTCGACTACCTCTGCGGGATCGCCGCGGACCTCGACCCGAAGACCGTCTACACCGAGTTCGCGCAGGCGCTGCGTAACAACGCCAGCAAGCGCCCCATGATCTTCAACCTCTGCAACCCGGTGACCTCCCCCGACTGGGGCGACTACCCGGAGGAGCAGCAGTCGACGTACTCCTGGTCCTATGCGCCGGGGATCGCGCAGTCCTGGCGGACGTACACGGACGTGGGTTTCGTCGGCGAGATCAAGTTCAAGGACGTGCTGCGCAACTACGACGCGAACGCGCGGCACCCCGAGGTCGCCGGACCGGGGCACTTCAACGACCCAGACTACCTCGGACCCGAACTGGGGATGAACGACGAGGAGTTCCGTACCCAGATGACGCTCTGGTCGGTGGCGGCAGCGCCGCTCGTGATCGGCAGTGACGTCCGTGAGCTCGGCAAGACCTCGCTCGACATTCTCGCGGACCGCGATGTCCTCGCGATCAACCAGGACGCCGCCGGTGTCCAGGCCGTCCGCGTCGGCGCCGCCGGTACGACGGAGACCTGGGTGAAGCGGCTGGCCAACGGTGACCGTGCCGTGGTGCTGCTGAACCGGGGCGACAGCCCGACGACGCTGACCACGACTGCCCGGAAGGTCGGGCTGTCCGGGGATCGGTTCGCCCTGAAGAACGCCTGGACCGACCAGGTCACCGAGAGCGCCGGCACCATCAGTGCCGCCGTGCCGGCCCACGGCGCGGCCCTGTTCCGGGTCGCCAAGGCAACGGGCAAGCCCGGTGTGCCGCACGTCGTCGCCGGTCTGCCGCAGGTGACGCAGGTCGGTGGCGACGCGGTGCCGGCCGGGGTCGCTCCGGTGGTCGCCGGCGGCGACCAGGCCCGGGTCGAGGTCACCGTCCGCAACGACGGTGCGCGCCCGGTCTTCGCACCGCGGGTCGAGCTGGCGGTGCCGGCCGGCTGGACAGCCCGTCCACTCGGCGAAGCGCCGAAGCTCCTGATGCCCAACCGCTCCGTGACCACGGCCTTCACGACGACCCTGCCGGCCACAGCCGCGCCGGGCAGCGCCGCCCTGACCGCCACCACATCGTACGAAGTGACCGGCAAGGGGCGGCTGCGGCAGAAGACGGCCACGGCGGTGGTCGTCGCACCGGCGGCGCCGGTCGGCGACGTCGTCCTGTCGCACCACGATTGGATCAGCGCCACCAGCGGGTGGATGAGCCCGACGGTCGACCAGAGCGTCGGTGGCTGGTCACCCATCAGCATGCTCGGCCAGGTCTACCCGACCGGTATCGGGGTGGCCTCGCCCTCCGCGGTCCGCTACTACCTCGGCGACCGGTGCACCCGGCTGGCCACGACCGTCGGCATCGACGACGCGGTGCGCAACGTCGGCCCTGACGGTGGCACGTCGACCTTCCAGGTGATCGGTGACGGCCGGGTGCTGTTCGACAGCGGTGTGCTGAGCCGCGACGACATCCGCCAGGCCGACATCGACCTGACCGGCGTCCGGGTGCTCGACCTGGTGGTCGGCGACGCCGGCGACGGCGGCTACAACGACCGCGCCAACTGGGCCGGTCTGAACGCCACCTGCTGATTCGACTCGGCCGCACCCGGGTGACATCTCACCTGGGTGCGGCCGGTTCGCCAAAGGTTCCCAAAGACGCCAGGCGGGCCGTCCGCTGCTGGTCACGCTGAGTGACTGAGCGTCCTGAAACGGGGGTGGGGCGGACGCACCCCGCCCCAAGGGCGAGGCACGCGCGGCGCGGCGCAGACGTGCGGGGCGGGGCGGGGCTGCCGCCACGGAAGCGGCGTACCGCCTGCGGTGATGGAGGGACACAGCGCCGCCGCTGCCACCGGCGAGAGCCACCAGCAGTCCTCCTGCCTCCCGTAGCTCACCTCGCACGGGCCCGGCGCGGTCGAACCGTCGACAACGGGCAGCATCGCGCCGCGGCTGAAGTCGGCGGACTCCGCATAGAGGTCACCCCCACGATCGCGCTCGGCCACCAGAAGTCGGGCCGCCTGCACCGGCTGACCAACTCGGCATAGGACCCGACGCCGTGACGACGTGAGGCAACCCCGTGACCACCCTGCGGCCGCGGGCTTTCTCCGTGGCACTTTCGCACTTGTGGCCCAAGCCTGTCGCACTTTATAGTCAACATGACTTTAAAGGAGGCGGGCGTGAGCCTCGCGAACATCCTCGAACCCCTGCAACAGCCGCTCTTCACCATCCTGGACACCCCGGTCAGCTGGACCGAAGTCCTCGGATTCGGCAGCGGAGCGCTCTGCGTCTGGCTGGTCGCCCGCCAGTACCTCGCAAACTGGCCCATCGGAATGGCCAACAACCTCTTCTTCATCCTCCTCTTCACACAGGCCGGGCTCTACGCCGACGCCGGCCTCCAGATCGTCTTCATCGCCCTCGCCTTGTACGGCTGGTGGACCTGGACCCACGGGGGTGGACCAGGCTCCGGCGCTCTCCCGGTGCGCCGCACCTCGCGCACCGAGTGGACGTGGCTGATCACGGCGGGGGTGGTGGGGACCCTCGCCCTCACCCTGCTGCTCGACAGCGCCACCGACTCGACCGTCCCCTTCTGGGACGCCCTGACCACCGCGCTCTCCCTCACGGCAACCTACGGCCAGTGCCGCAAGCGGTTCGAGTCCTGGTGGCTCTGGATCGCCGCCGACGTGATCTACGTACCGCTGTACGCCTACAAGGAGCTGTACCTGACGTCCTTGCTGTACGTCGGCTTCATGACGCTCTGCGTCCTCGGCCTGCGCCGCTGGAGC
Organism: Streptomyces sp. NPDC086077; assembly: GCF_040686175.1. Taxonomy (NCBI): domain Bacteria; kingdom Bacillati; phylum Actinomycetota; class Actinomycetes; order Kitasatosporales; family Streptomycetaceae; genus Streptomyces; species Streptomyces sp. NPDC086077. Next base: position 22,410 of record NZ_JBFBJT010000033.1, read on the forward strand.
CGTGACCTCGCCGGCAGGCCCGCGCTCCGCGTGGAGGCGGTGGTATGAAGCGCTACGGACACGGCCTGGTCCTCGGCAAGTTCTATCCGCCGCACGCCGGCCACCATCACCTTGTCCGCACCGCGCGCGACCACTGCGAGCGCCTCACCGTGCTCGTCTGCGCCTCTTCCGTGGAGACCCTGACGCTGGAGGACCGGGTCGCCTGGATGCGCGAGATCCACCCTGACGTGCTCGTCGTCGGCGCCGTCGACGACATCCCTGTCGACCTTCAGGACCCCGACGTCTGGGCCGCCCACATGGCCGTCTTCCGCGCGGCCGTACCCGATTCCGTCGACGCCGTCTTCACCTCCGAGCCCTATGGCGAGGAACTGGGGCGCCGCTTCGGCGCCGACTCCGTGTGCGTCGACCCGGACCGTACGCTGCACCCCGTCTCCGGCACAGCCGTCCGCAAGGACCCCGTCGGCAACTGGGACTTCCTGGAGCCGCCCGTACGGGCCGCGCTCACCCGGCGCGTCGTCGTCCTCGGCGCGGAGTCCACCGGCACCACCACCCTGGCCCTCGCCCTCGCCGACCACTATCGGCGCCGCGGCGGAGTGTGGTCCCGCACCCGGTACGTCCCGGAGTACGGCCGTGAGTACAGCGAACTCAAGCTCGCCGAACTGCGCGCCGAACGCCCGGACGCCGAATGGTCGGACGTCACCTTCCGCTCCGGCGACTTCCCCGTCATCGCCCGGCGCCAGGCCGAACTGGAGGACGAGGCCGCGCGGGAAGGCTCCCCCGTCCTCATCTGCGACACCGACGCCTTCGCCACCACCATCTGGCACGAGCGGTACATGGGCACCACCAGCCCCGACACCCGCGAGATTGCCGCCCACGGCCGCCAGCACCTCTGGATCCTCACCGACCACGATGGCGTCGCCTTCGAGGACGACGGAATGCGCGACGGAGAGCACTTGCGGCCCTGGATGACCGCCCGCTTCGTCACCGAACTCGCCCGCAGTGGCCGCCGCACCGCCGTCGTCACCGGCCCGCGCGAGGAGCGGCTCGCGACCGCCGTCGCCGCCGTGGACGCCCTGCTCGCCGAGGGCTGGCCCCTCGCCGACCCTCTCCCGGAGCGCCGATGAGCAGCGCTCCACTGGCGGCTACGACCGTACGGCGTCGCGCCGTTCGCCGTCACCGTCGACTTCGCGGCCTTCACCCTCAGCTCGGAACGCCCTCCCGACCCGCCCGTCGAACGCGGCCGGGAGCGAGCCCGACCGGAACCCATGATGCGGGTCGTCCCCGTCGCGTACACCGCCGGGCGGCGCCTTCGCCGGCGCTCCTGCTCGACTAGGACTTGTCCGGCCGATCATGCACGGAGCCAGATGATGAGGGCTGCGGCGGTCGCGATCCCGAGGAAGACGTAGCCGCGCTTGTCGTAGCGGGTGGCTACTGCTCTGGCGTGCTTGAGCCGATTGATCGCCCGGTCGACGGTGTTGCGTTTCTTGTACCGCTCTTCGTCGAAGCCCGGTGGCCGTCCGCCACGAGCCCCTTTGCGCTGGCGGGCCGCCTGGCTGTCGGCCTGCTTGCGCGGCCTGCACGGCCCGGTCCGCGGGACGCGAATCTTCTCAGCTCGGGCTTGAACTGAGTGCAGTCCGCCCCGCTGTCCGGGCGTGACGATCAGGGACAGCGGGCGGCAGCGGCCGTCCGCGCTCAGGTGAAGCTTGGTGGTGACCCCGCTCCGTGAGCAGCCCAGTCCCTCACCTTCTGCACACCTCCACCAGGCGGGCGACGAGGCTCTGCTTCGCAGCCTCACATTCTTCCGGCCTGCGTCGTCATGTTGCTGAGGGCATCGACTGGTGCCCCGGAACGGAGTGAGGAAATGAAGGTTTTCATCGCTGGTGGGCGCGGCCGTGTGGGGTCCCCCCTTGCTGACAACCTGGAGGCCAAGGGCATCGAGGTGGTCTCGGGAGGGCTTGAGGACGGGATCGACGTCATCTCGGGCAAGGGGCTCGCCGAGGCTCTCGTCGGAGTCGACACCATCGTGAACGTCCTCAACACCCCCCGCTTTGATGCGGAGGGGGCAATCTCGTTCTTCGAGGGAGCGATCAACAACCTGACTGCGGAGGGAATGCGGGCAGGTGTGCGTCATCACATCGTGCTCTCCATTGTCGGCGTCGGGGAAGGGGACGCATCTGAGATCGGGTACTACCTCGGCAAGGTGGCGCAGGAAAAAGCCGTGCGATCCGCTTCGATCCCCGCCACCATCATTCGGGCCACCCAGTTCCAGAGCTACATTCCTGTCCTCATTGACCAGCACACCGTGGACGCAAAGGTTGTTGCTCCGAGGTCATTCATCCAGCCCGTCGAGCTGGACGAAGTCATCGAGCTGCTCGCCGAGGCTGTCACGACGCTGGAACCGGGAAGTGTAGTCGAGATCGCTGGACCCGACCGGTTCTACCACGACGACCTCTTCCGTGCCACTCTGGCCGATCGCGGAGACAGTCGTGAGGTTGTGACCGTGGACGAACAGGAGCCCCTCGACGCCATGGTCCCGCGCGGCGCGTACCGGACAGGCACCGTGCGATACCCGATTACAGGGATCCCCACCGCCTGAATGCGATAGTGAACGGAGGTAGAAACGCCTGACCGCTAGGCAATAGGTTAGGCGTGCTGCGCGCCAACGGAAAGGGTGCCCCATGCCGGAAGATCTTCCTGCGGAATCCGCGGAGTTCGGAGGAGCCGAGCGGGATGAATCAAGGGATCTCGATTCGGTCATGGCGGAGCGACATCGTCTGCTGTCGCTAGCCTTTCGCATGATGGGCACCCTGGCCGACGCCGAGGACGTCGTACAAGAGACATACGTCAGGTGGTACCGCCTTGAGCCCGAGGAACGCGACAAAATTGCCGTGCCTGCAGCATGGCTGATTCGAGTTGCCAGTCGCATCTCACTCGACCTGCTGGGTTCCGCGCGGGCACGACGGGAGACGTACGTCGGGCAATGGCTACCGGAGCCCGTTCCAGCTGACCTTTTTGCAGACACAGCGAAGGTGCCACTGAACTCCAGTCGTCTCGCTGCTGATCCACTCGAACGTGTCACCCTTGATGATGCCGTCAGCATGGCACTACTGACGGTCCTCGAGGCCATGACCCCAGCGGAGCGAGTGACGTTCGTGCTGCATGACGTGTTCGGTGTCCCGTTTGACGAGATTGCTGGTGTCGTAGGTCGTTCAGCGGCAGCAACAAGACAATTGGCAACGTCCGCACGCCGCCACGTTCGACGAGGAAGACGCGCACAGGTTTCTCCCCGCCAGCACGATGAGGTTGTTCGGGCATTCCGTGATGCAACTGCCGGAGGGGACATCGAGGACCTGCTCCGCGTGTTGGCTCCAGACGTCGAACTACGAGTAGACGGCGGTGGCTTCGTCAATGCCGCGCCTCAGGTCATCCGAGGGTCGGATCACGTAGCCCGGTGGCTCATGGGAGTGATGCGCAAGCAGCCCGCCCTCCGTCTTGAGCGACGCGACACAGCTGACGGTCTCGGATACATTCTTCGAAATGAAGGGCGTCGATACGGAATGGTCACTTTTGAGGTCAGTGATGAATGCGTCACGAACGTGTGGCTAATGCTGAATCCAATGAAGCTAACGAATTGGTCACTCGACTAACTGATCGTTTCAGAAAGCGTTGAGCTGCGGGTTGTGTTCGACGATCTTGGTCAGCATTGTGTCCGGGGTACGTGCTGATCTTGTTCCTGACGACCTAAGGCACTCGCCTGCGGGGTAACGCGACCGTACGGCAGTGTTCCACCAGACCGCATCAGTACGCGCCTCCAGCCCCGCGTTCACATCGGCCACATCGCCAACCTCGAAGCGAGGAAGGATCAAGTCATGATCCGAGGACGCGTCATCGCAGAAAGCCTGCGGACCGGGGCTGACATTCAGTTGGCCGAGCTCAGACTCGTCCGCCTCGGCCGCCACGACGTATCCGCGTCGACACTGCCGGCAGACGAACGCTCCGCTGGCAATGACCAGCACGGTGCCGTCTACGGGCAGCCGTCCACCTGGACATTCATCGACATCGAAGGACCAGACTTCCTCGCCGACGACCTCGCGCAAACCCTGGTGGATGCCCTCGAACCTGACCTTGGCTGGTGGGCGGACTTCACCGTCGCGGACGCTGACCACGTCATCGCGTTCGCCGGACGCTACTTCCGATACCGCATGGGCGATGAAGCGGGCAGAGCCGAAGCAGTCGCCTGGGGGCGAGCTGCTGGAACGCCGGAGCACCAACTCGACTGGGGCCAGTGACCGGTTGCGCACCGGGCGGTCCTCAGCTCATCCGGACGGCGTGACCGAGGACCACACGCCGAACCACTGCTCGGCGCCGTACTCCTCGAACCGCTCGACCTCGGGGAAACACAGCTTCGTCGCGAGGCGCATCGCGCGCTCGGCGGCGGTCTGGGTGCAGAGCACCACCGGCTCGCCGGGAAGCGCGTCGGCGAACCAGTCGCGTGCCGCTGCGCAGGCCTCGGCGGCGTATCCGCACCCCCACCCCTCCGGCAGGAACATGTAGGTCCCACCTCTGGCGAGGCGAACAGCTCGATGAACGCCGCACGTCCCGGGCTTCGGACTCGCGAAGCACGAGCCGCTCGGTCCTGGCGCGACGGTGGTGCAGCCCTTGGAGGCCGCGCAGTGGGCGCAGCTGTACGGCATGCTCACCGACCGCCTCGGCGTCACATGGGTCCTGGACGTCGCCGCTCCGTACAACGGCTGACCCTGCTGGCTCGACAGACATGACCTGGCCGGCCGTGCACCACGCGGCGGACCGAGTCGGGAGGGGGGAACGAACCGCCATGCGCATGCGGCTGCTGGGGCGTACCGGTATCGAGGTCAGCTCCTACCGCCTCGCGGTGCGGTTCGCCGAGCCGCTCGTGCCTGGGGGTTCCGGTGCTGGCCGCGCTGATCGCGGCGCCCGGCGCCTGGACCCGGAGCACCTCAACGTCCTCACCCCGCGAGAGTCTCTTTACGTCGGCGCCGCAGCCCACCCGGTCAGCCGGATGTCCGCTGCCCCTGCCGAAGGGGCAGCGGAAGGGCGTCCATGTACGCGTTCGTCGGCCGTTCAACCTTGGTGACGCTGCGGGCGTCGAGCGCGACCGAAGCGGAACCCGTACCAAGGGTTCCGCCCGCGTGCCAGGTGCCCACGACGGTGACCCACGTGTTGGCCGCCGGGGCCGGAGTCCCGTGGATCCGCACCTTGACCGCCTGCGCGTCGGCCGCGCAGCAGTTGATCAGGAGCCGGGTCAGGTCCCAGCCCTGGCCCTCGTGGGAGGGCGTGACGAATCCCGTCATCTGCACGCTGCGGCCCTTGATGGCCTGTTCGCGATCCTGCTGGACACGACTGGTGAAGTCGCGGAGGGTCAGTGGGAGCGGCGACATCGCCGGCAGCGGATCGAACTCGTTCTGCTCCACGACGGGCTTGGAGGCCTGGCGCGAGGCGGTGTACGCGCCGAGAGCGGGCGGGGCGTAGAAGAGGATGCTCAGCGCCGGGAGGAAGAGCAGCCACGCCGCGCGAGGCACTTGGGAGTGGTCGTGACCGTGACCGTCGTGACCCCGGTGCCAAGGATGCTCACCGACTGGTTCTCCTCTCCCCGCTCTCCGCTGAGACCAGGCGTCCAGCAGGCCGAGCAGGAGCAGCAGTGCTCCCGATGCGATCAGCAGTGGTCGCATCCACTCCTTGACGTATCGCAGGTAAAGGTCGGTGAACAGCGAGAGGTACAGCAGGCTTGTGCCGCTGAGCACGAGCAGCACCGCCTGCAGGGGGCGCTTCACAGCAGAATTCCTCCGATGAGGGCGCTGCACAGGATGGCGACGACCGTTGTGGCGGCCGAGAAGCGGACCGCGAAGGCGCGGCCGAAGGTGCCCGTCTGGAGCGCGATCAGCTTGAGGTCGACCATCGGGCCGACCACCATGAACGTGAGCCGCGCGACGGGCGAGAACCCGGTCAGGGACGCCGCGACGAACGCGTCGGCCTCCGAGCACACCGACAAAAGGATCGCGAGCGCGGCAAGGAAGATGACGGAGAGCCAGGGCGAGCCGGAGAACGCGTCGAGCACCGAACTGGGGACGGCCACGTTGAACGTGGCCGCGGCCATGGCCCCGATGATGACGAAGCCGCCCGCGTGCAGGAAGTCATGCTGGAAGCCGCGCCGGAACTCCGTCCAGCGGCTGTGCCCCGGCCTGTGTCCGGTGTGGCGCACGGCCGGCCGCAACCACTTCTCGCGGCCCAGCGTGAGCCACAGCCAGCCCATCACCGTGGCCGTGACTAGGGAGGCCAGCAACCGGGCGACGACCATGGCCGGGTCGCCGGGAAAGGCGATGGCCGTGGTGGTCAGAACGACAGGGTTGACGGCGGGTGCCGACAACAGGAACGCGAAGGCGGCGGCTGGTGTGACGCCGCGGCCGATCAAACTGTTGGCCACCGGTACCGACGCACATTCGCACCCGGGCAGCACCACCCCGGCGGCTCCCGCCACCGGGACGGCAAGCGCGGGTTTTCGGGGCAACAGCCGACTGAACACCCTCTCCGGCACGAACGCATTGATCGCGCCGGACACGGCCGTACCGAGCAGCAGGAACGGAAACGCCTGCACGGCGACGGAAAGACAGACGGTTCGCCAGGCGTGCACGGCCGGCTCGCTTCCCCACCTGCCCACGAGGAAGAGCACCACCCCGGGAAGCACGGCCGCGCCCAGAAGCAGGAGCGGCCAGAACCGGGGCCAGCCTCGCGCCGGAGCCTCGTCGGCGACCGCAAGGGGCGCGGTGGCAGCCACGGCCCCGTACGACTCCCCGACCCGACCATCTGTCTGCTGCATACGAACTCCGAATGTCTGATGTTCCGAAGGAAAGATAGCGGTCTCCCAGTGCTGGACATCCGCACTCTTCGGCGTTCGTGCAGGTGGTGCTGAGCAGGGCCGTGCCTACGAAGGCGGATGCAGGCGGCAATGTGGCATCGACCCTTGAGGGCGGGCGGAGCCGGATGGGGCGATCGAGGGACAAACCGTCTCGGTGGACTGAGGTGCACGTCGAGCAGGCCAGCCGTCCAGGCGGGTGTGCTCCTCCCGCCGCCCGGGCGGCGTTCGGGCGCTGCCCAGGCAGAACCCCTGTGCCCCGTCACTGACCTGACCGGACCTGCACCACGAGTCCTGGCCCTCGATGGGCCTGCGAGGTCATGGGCGAACGCACCCATCCGCTGAGGTCGACCAGGCCATGGTCGTCCGACCTGACCATCGGGAGTGAAACGCAGGAGGTTGAGCATGACTACGGGGCCTCCCTGGTCCTCCGCCATCAGCTGTGCGAGATCGGCTCCTTGAGGGTCCACGGCCACGGCTTCTCCTTCCGGTCATGGAGAGCAGGGTGCTTCCGGCGTGTGCCGGAAAGAGGCAGAGCAGAAGCCTAGGGGTAGCGCACTGGAGCAACCCCAGAGCACGCCCTCCTCTTCCCACCCCAGAAGTCGAGCCGACAAGATCGCCAAGCCCACGGCGATCCCGTCGCCGTAGTAGCGGGTGCTTGTGGTGGGGACGCCGGCCTGGGTGAGCCTGCGGGCGTAGGCCTCGCCTTCGTCACGCAGTACGTCGTTCTCGTCGTCGATGACGAGTGCGGGTCGTCCGGCTTCGCCACCGGCGCCGCCTGCACGTCGTCCAGGACCCTCCGGGCACCTTCCGGGCCGAGCTCGTACAGAACCGCTGCTGCCCGACAGGCGCGAGCGCGGGTAACGTCGGATCCGTGCCGATGCCTTCCTCACCCCGGGTCGTCGTCTTCGACGTGAACGAGACGCTGAGCGACATGAGCCCGCTGCGTCTCCGCTTCGAGGAGGTCGGCGCGCCGAGCGAGCTGATGCAGACCTGGTTCGCCGGAGTGCTGCGGGACGGCTTCGCGCTGACGGCGGCAGGCGGCTTCGCCGCATTTCCCGACATCGCGGAGGAGGGGCTGCGCGGGCTGCTGGAGGGGTTGCCGGGCTGGTCCGGCGGCGCGGAGGACGCGGCTCGGTACATCCTCGCGGGCTTCGGCACGCTCGACGTACACCCGGAAGTTCCACCTTGCGTACGAACGCTTCGGGCGCGTGGCCTGCGGCTGATCACCATGACCAACGGCACGGCGGCCACCACCGAACGCCTGCTGGCCCGGGCCGGCCTGCTGGACTGCTTCGACGCCCTGCTCGACGTCCAGGGACCCGGCGCCTGGAAACCCGCTCGTAGTGCCTACCACTACGCCGTCGGTCGAGCCGGCTTTGCCGTGACGGAGGCCCTCATGGTCGCGGTGCATCCCTGGGACATCGACGGCGCCCGCCGTGCCGGGCTCAATGCGGCCTGGCTGCGCCGTGGTGCCGGGCACTATCCCGCGACGATGACGCCGCCGTCGCTGGCCGCCGACGACCTCACCGCGCTCACCACCATGCTGACAGAGGTGTGACGCGGCCGAACCGCTGGCCGGCCAGGTGCCGGGTCACGTGTCCCGGAGGCAGCCGCGCGGCAGCGGCACCGCCTTCATCTTCGTCGCCACGTCCGGATCTGGGGACCTGGAACCCGGCACCACACAACGGGCACAACTGCGCACGCGTATCGGAGACATCGCCTGGAGCGCCTCGTGTGTCGTCCTGTTGTTCTCGGGCATTCGAAGCAGCGTCGGCGCGGCCCTGGGCCTGCGCGCCGCGGCGGCCCGGCGCAGGACGCGGACGCAGAGCGCGCACGATCAGCCATGGAGAGACTCAACACGTTCCTCACCAAGCACCTATGGCTCCAGATCGTCCTGTCGATTCGCTGCGCCAGCGCAGTGATCCTGCTGATCAGTCCGGGCAACTCCGCGAGGGCGGTACTGCTGCGGGTCGCCGTCATGTCGGTCGTTGGCGTACTCATGCTTGTCATCCTGCGGTGCAAGGAGAAGCGTGCCGCCAGCGGTTCAACGGCCGTCACGTCCAGACCGCGTCAGACAACCGGCTTCGCGCTCTTCGTCGGCTGGCTCATCGTCAACGGCAACCTGCAGAATCGACGCCTGCAACGTACGCGGCAAGCCGGGTCAGTGTGCCGGGATTCGTAGGAGTCGGTATGCGGCGACCGTGGTGAATCCCATGCGGGCGTATACGGAGGCACCCGGACCGCTGGCCTGGAGCGTGCCGATGCGCACTCCGCGGGCTCCGGCCTTCTTCAATGCCGTCGCCGTGAGGACGGCACCGATGCCCTGTCGGCGATGAGCTTCGAGGGTGGTCACCACATAGACACCTGCCACTCCGTGGGCGACATACAGGAGAGCGGTGCCCACGGCTTGGCCGTCGAGCCGAGCGATGAGCTGTGCCTCGGCCAGCCCGCTGCGGTAGTAGCTGAGGCTGTCGTCCAGCCTGTCGCTCGCTCCCCAACCGAGCCAGTAGTCCCTGCAGTTGGCCAGCTGCGGCGTCAGATCCGTTTGGTAGTTCACCGTCACCGGGTTCACCTGTCCTCTCGTGCACTCGTGCACTCGTGCACTCGTGCACGTGTCGCGCGCCTTCTTGGGTGTCCTGCACGTCGCCTCGTCGGCGACCGGCCACCGATTGCCTTCCGCGGGTGTCAACGTCACCCCGTGGACGCCGGGCCGGGCCGCGATGGGTCCGCGGGCGCCGCCCGGGGTGGGCTCCTCCGCCGGCCCTGGCCACCGCTCCACCCTCTCGTCCGGCACGGAAGTCAGGGCCGCGGCGGATGCTGTCACCGCGCCCGGTGCACCGCGCACGGCCAGTTCCTGAGCTGCGGTGATGATCTCTGGTGGTGTGGTCATGATGCGGCCCCTTGAAGGAGAGTCCCCGAACGTAAGAGTACGGCTCTAACGAAAAGAGTGGCGCTATGATTCCCTGAGCCCGACAGGAGCATCTCGCCGTCGCTCAGGCGCCGCTGAACGCAGCGATGAGAAACATCACTACGGCCAGCCCCTGCGGCCGGGGCAGGGCGGCCCTGAGTGGCGGCCTTTGCGGGCGGAGAGCCGGGCGGCTGTGCATGCGAATGCCGTTGTTTTCGGGATCAGACCACCGACCCCGAACGCCCGTGGTGACCTGGGGTACACCCTTTTGAACCTTGTTGTGCGTAACCTGGCTGACTGCCCTCGCACACGACGCCACAGCTTCGGGGCACGTCACACCGATCGTTCAGGAGACCCATGCACCCCCGGATAGCCTCCCTCCCTCCCGCCGCCCTGGCGGGCGGTGCGCTGACCGTCGGCATCGGCGGTCTGTATCTCGCCGGGCTGCTGCTCACCGGCGGTGAGATCGAGGCGGGCACGACGGTGCGCGGCGTGGACATCGGCGGCCTGACCCGCGCGGAAGCCACCACCAAGCTGGAGCAGCACTTGGCCGCGACCGACCCGCAGAGGCTGGCGGTGAAGGTCGGCGACCGCAAGGGCGCGGTCGACCCGCGGCAGGCGGGGCTTACCTTCGACATCCGGGCAACCCTGGATCGGGCGGCTTTCACCGGCGCTGACCCGATCAGTGTGGTCGGCGGGCTCTTCCGCTCGGGGGGCGACGTCGAGCCGGTCGTACAGGTCGACGAGGACAAGGCCCGTGCCGCTCTCGGGAAGCTGGCGACAACGCTCGACCGGACGGTCCGCGACGGCGCCGTCTCCTTCTACAACGGCCGTGTCGAGCAGATCGCGCCGCGCACCGGATACGCGCTGGACGTGGACGCAGCGGTCGGGGCCCTGCGCGCCCCCTTCCAGCGCGGCGCGGCGGACTCGGTCACGGTGCTGCCCGCTCGCGAGGCAAAGCCGAAGGTCACGGCGGAAGAGGTGCGCAGGGCGGTGCGCGAGTTCGCGCAGCCGGCGATGTCGGCTCCGGTCACGCTCACAGTGCGTGACAAGCGCTTCACGATCACCCCGGCCGTGCTGGGCGAGCACCTGACGATGCGGGCGGACGACGCCGGTAGGCTCACGCCGAACCTCGACAGCAGGAGCCTGCGCGCCACACCCGCGGTGGCCGGCGCCCTTGACGACCTCCCCGCCACGCCCGAGAACGCCCGGTTGAGAGGCGTAGGCGACAAGGTCGTGGTGGCCGCCGACGCCCGCCCCGGCGCAGAGGTCACCGACAAGGCCCTGAGCAAGGCCGTCCTGCCCCTGCTCACCAGGTCGGGCGCTGCCCGCACCGGCGAGGTGGGAACACGGCAGATCCAGCCCGAGGTGACCCGTGAGAACGCGGCGCGACTGGGACTGACGGAGTCGATGTCCTCCTTCACCGTCAACTTCGAACCGGCCGCCTACCGCACGAAGAACATCGGCCGCGCCGTGGAACTCATCAACGGCTCAGTCGTCATGCCGAACGAGACCTGGAGCTTCAACCGCACCGTCGGCGAACGCACCGCGGCCAACGGCTTCGTCGAGGGCATCATGATCCTCAACGACCAGTACACCAAGGCGCCCGGAGGCGGTGTCTCCTCCGTGGCCACCACGGTCTTCAACGCGATGTTCTTCGCCGGCCTCAAGCCCGTCGAGCACGGCGCCCACTCCTTCTACATCGAGCGCTACCCCGAGGGCCGCGAGGCGACGGTGGCCTGGGGCAGCCTCGACCTGAGGTTCGCCAACGACTCCGGCAACGCCATCTACCTCCAGGCCGAGTCCACCGACACCTCGGTGACCGTCACCGTCCTCGGCACGAAGAGGTATGACGAGGTCACGTCGGTCAAGGGACCGCGCACCAACGTGCAGCAGCCCGCCAGGAAGGTGAGCAACGACGAGGAGTGCGTGCCGCAGACTCCGCTCGAGGGCTTCGACGTCACCGTGGAGCGAGTCTTCCGCGACGACGGCCGGGAAGTGAGTCGGGAACCGTTCCGCACGCACTACGCCCCTCGTGACGAGATCGTCTGCGAGGCGGCGCCTGAGAAGCGTCAGCCCTGAGGCCGAGATCCCGTCAGAGTGAGGCGTCGGGGGGCGGACCCCGCTTGACACCGATCGCATCGCTTTCCCTGCTCGTCACGTCGTCTTCCGTGTCGAACAGATCAAGCAGCGAGGCGTTGTCCTGGTTCGTGTCCGGCAGGGTCTGCTGCGCCCAGATGATCTTGCCGTCGGCCGAATAGCGGGTGCCCCAGCGTTCGGCGACCTTGGCGACAAGGAAGAGCCCGCGGCCTCCCTCGTCCGTCGTGGCCGCGTACCGCAGATGCGGCGAAGTGCTGCTCCCGTCGGCCACCTCGCAGGTCAGGCCCTGATCCTTCAGAAGCCGGACCCGGATCGCCCCGGAGCCGTGGCGTAGGGCGTTGGTGACCAGTTCGCTCAGGACGAGCTCCGTGCTGAAGGCCAGCTCGGGCAGGCCCCACTCCTCCAGCTTCGCGACGGCGGACGCGCGCAACCCCGCCACCGCGCTCGGATCGCGCGGCACGTCCCACTCGGCCACACGGTCGGGTCCCAGTACCCGGGTGCGGGCGATGAGCAGAGCCACATCGTCCTTGGGCCTGGCGGACAGCAGTGCGCTCAGCACCGCCCGGCAGCTCTCCTCCGGCGGACGCCCGGGGTGTGTCAGGGCGCGACGCAGCTGCTCGATACCGACGTCGATGTCTCGGCTGCGGTCCTCGATCAGCCCGTCCGTGTAGAAGACGAGCTGGCTGCCCTCTTCGAGCTCCAGCTCGGCGGCCTCGAAAGGCAAGGCGCCGAGTCCCAGCGGAGGCCCGGCCGGGAGATCGGGGAACTCGACAGTGCCGTCCGGGCGGACCAGGGCGGGCGGCACATGCCCGGCACGGGCCATGGCACAGCGCCTCGAGACCGGGTCGTAGATCGCGTAGAGACAGGTCGCGCCCGTCGTCGCCTGCCCGCCGTCCGAATCCGACTCGTCCTGGTCGATGGCCCCGATCAGATCGTCGAGATGGCCGAGAATCTCATCGGGCGGCAGGTCGAGCGTGGAGAAGTTGTGCACCGCGGTGCGCAGTCGCCCCATCGTCGCCGCGGCGTGCAGACCGTGACCGACGACATCGCCGACCACCAGCGCCACCCGGCTTCCCGGCAGCGGGATCACATCGAACCAGTCGCCGCCCACACCTGACTGCGCCGGCAGATATCGGTGTGCCACCTCCACGGCGCTCTGGTCCGGAAGCGCACGAGGAAGGAGGCTGCGTTGGAGCGTCACGGCCAGGGCATGCTCGCGCGTGTAGCGGCGCGCGTTGTCCACGGCCACGGCGGCACGGGCGACCAGTTCCTCGGCCAGCGAGAGATCCTCTTCCTCGAAGGAGCCCGGCTTCTCCGAGCGCCAGAAATTGGCCACGCCAAGGATGGTGCCCCGGGCCTGGAGCGGCACCGTGATGAGCGAGTGGATGCCGTATTCGATGATCTGCTTGGTCCGCTCCGGGTCCTGCGCCTGCCAGCCCGGCGCCTGGGACAGATCGCCCACCACCTCCGCCCGTCCACTGCCGAGCCCTCGAGCCTGCGGTGTCGACGGCACGAAATTGATCAGCCTCTCCCGCGGATAGAGCGGGTGATCGTCACGGATGCCGCTCACGGCAGTGCGCCGCATGCCCATCGCGACGTTCGACTCCTCCCCCTGCAGCACGGGGTCGGCGAGATCGACGGTCACGAAGTCGGCGAAGCGTGGGACCGCGACATCGGCCAGCTCCTGGGCCGTACGCCTCACGTCGAGTGTGGTGCCGATACCGACGCCGGCGTCGTACAGCAGCTTGAGCCGTGTACGGGCGACCTCCGCTCGGCCGGTCAGCGCATCGAGCTCGGTGGAGTCACGGATCGTGGCCACGGTGCCCATCGGCCCGCCCGGCGCGTGGGTCGGGCGCTGGTTGACCACCAGCAGTCTGTCCCCGGCGAATCGGACCTCGTCCGTCGCCGCATTGCCGGAGGCCAGCAGACGGGCCGTGTCGGCATCCAGACCGGGCAGATCGGCCACGTACTGTCCCTCACTGTCGGGACCCAGATCCAGCAGCCGCCTGGCCTCGTCGTTGGCGAGCAGTAGCCGGCCGTCGCCCCCGACAATGACGACACCCTCGCGTACGGCGTGCAGAACCGCGTCGTGGTGCTCGTACATACGTGTCATCTCGGCGGGGCCGAGCCCATGAGTCTGCCGTTTGAGCCGTCTGGTCGCCAGTGCCGTCCAGGTGGTGGCCAGGGCGAGCGCCAGGGCGCCCGTGCCCAGGATGACCGGCAGCTGCTGGTACACCGCGCCGGTGACGTTCTCGACGGTGAGGCCGGCTGCTACCAGGGCCACGACGGAACCGTCGGGCGCGGTCACCGGGACCACCGCCTGCACCTCTTGACCGAGGGGACCGTCGACGCTCTCGACGAGGACCTTGCCGGCCAGCGACGGTCCGATCGTGCCCACGAAAGGCTGGCCGATCCGGTCCGGCTGCGGATGGGTGTAGCGGATCCCGTTGGTGTCCATCACGACGATGAAGTCGACGCCGGCGCGTTCACGGGTTTCCTCGGCGATGAGCTGAAGCACCCGGGCCGGGTGGGGCGACTCCAGCGCCTCCATGAGACCGGGAGAGTGCGCAAAGGTTTCCGCCACCGCGACCGAACGGGCCCTGGCCTCCCGGTCCGCCTCGTAGCGGGACTGCATCACGAGCGCCACGATCGCCCCGCACACGAGCAGGACCACGACCACGGCCTGAAGGATGAAAGCCTGCCCGGCGACGCTCCTGGGACGTTTGTCGGAGCGTGGTTGAACCGACACACCCCGGAAGAGGGCGAAACGCCTGATCACTCCGTCCTTTCTAGCACCGCTGGGCCGATCGGGCGATACCGGAGTGACAGGAGGCTCGGGACCTGGGCGTGCCCGCGGGGCCTCGTAGCGGACGGCGAGCTCGCCGTATCACGTGGCGACCGCTCGGTGGCGCTCGAGGCGGTCGACGCCGCGTTCGACCGGGTGGCGTTCGCGGTGGTCGCGCCTGTCGAACTTCGGCGGCCGGCCGCCGCGGGAGCTGAGCTTGTGGCGGGTGCGGACCCGATCCGTCGCACGGGCACCGGTGCCGCCACGGATGCGGCACCGGTCCCCGTGTCATGTCACCTCAGGCCGTAGGCGCGGATGACGCTCTGGGTGATCGAGCTTCCCGTCTCGTCCGTGGCGACGGTCCGCAGCGAGACGAACGATGCCGAGCGAGGCGCGGACAGGGAAGTCCTCCATGCGCCGTCGCGCTGCACGGTCTGTTGACGGTGCCAGGTAACCCCGTCGTCGTAGGAGACCTCCAGCCGGACGGAGGACACCTCGGTCGAGGGGGCACCGAGTACCGATGGGATGACGGTGAGAGCGGCGTTGCGGCGGGCCCTGCCGTCGGTGTCGAGGTCCACCCCGTAGTCGAGCTGCACCAGGGGGATGGTCTCGTTCTCCGCCTGTCCGGAGACGAAGGACCATTCGGTGCGTGTGGTGGTGGAGTAACGGCTGAACGAGGGGTTGTCGTTGGTGGCGTCGACCACGAGCCGGTACGGCAGACGCTCGGCGGGCAGGCCCCAGGCGTATCCGCTGTCGTAGTCGGTTTCGGAAAGCAGTGTGTCGCCCTGGTAGAGCGACGTGCGCTGCGCCAGACCACCGCCCCAGCTCTTGCCGGAGTGGGCCGCACCGCTGCTCCCCCACGCCGGTGTGTCGAAGTACAGCACGCTCTCGTTCTCCCGTGTCGGGAGATCGGCCCTGATCATGCGCGGACGCATGATCGGTGTGGTCCACCGTTCCTCGTGGGTGCCGGCGGAGGGGTACGTCACGGCCTCGGACGTCTCGGTCGTGGTATCGCCGACCTCGACCTTCTGCTGCCATCTGGTGCCGCCGCCCGTGGAGACCCAGTCGGTGCGCGGTCCTCGCTCGACCGGCTCGGGGAGGAAGTTCCACACGCCGCCGAGGACGTAGCGCGGCAGATCGATGCGTGTCTCCACGGCGGGGGTCGACTCGCCGTGGCCGAACGTGACGTCCACGCGTGCGAGGTTGCGGACGTCGGCCCGATGGGTCAGGTCCGACGGAATCGCTGCTGTGTGATGGCTGACCAGGTCGTACAGGTACGAGGGAACGGGGTGTGCCGTGGTCCGTAGGCGAACCTTGTTCCGGGGCGAGGCCGCGATGGCGGCGATCAGCGCCTCCCCGTCGCTCCGGGTCACCGACGCGACCGTCAGCGGCCCGGGTGAGTGGTAGTCGCCGTCGCCGTACCAGCTGTTGAGCCGGCCCACGGAGTCGTTGACGACGAGCAGGAGCTTCACACCGGCGGCGTGGGCGGCCTCGGTCTGTTCGTCCGGTGTGACGGTGTCGCTGCGGCGCACCACGGCCGCCTTGCCCCGCGCGGACAGCTGGCTGTACTCGGCGGCGGAGCCCGTGCCCGCGAAGACGGCTTCCAGATTCGCGGTGCCGTCCGGCAAGGGCTTGGCACCCCTCTGCATGAGCACGTCCAGGTCGTGTGTGCCGTGGGAAACCTGGAGCGGGGTCTGCGGGGCTCGCCACCTGGTGGTGAAGTCGAAGCCGCCGAGTTTCACCTTCTGCGGGGTGGGCTGGGCCCAGACGCTGTCGTAGGTCGAATCGATCATCTTGCTGTCGATCCAGTCCCCGTACGTTCCGGGTCGCGGCTCCGCGGTCGTGAACGAACGCCAGTACTCGACCCTGGTGTTGGTGGGCAGACTCGGCTTGGGGGTCAGCGCGCGGACCTGGCGGGCCTGGGAGGCGTCGAACGTGACTGTCGCGGGATCCGTCAGTTCGACCTCCGGGTCGCCCAGCAGCGCCAGGCCCTTGGAGTACGGTCCGTGCGCCCCCCGGACGTCCTTGAACATCATCGCGGAGTAGGTGTCGCGAGGCAGGTGCAGGGTCAGACCGCCCTCCGGCACCCGGTGGGACCGGAAGTACGGATCGTTCGCGCCCTTGAGGGTGACCGTGCCGGTCGTGGGCCGCCCGTCGCGGTCCTTCGCCTGGAGGGTCAGGTCGTACCGCTCGGATTCGGTCCGCGTGCTGAGAACGGTGTGTGCCGCGACCGCGCCGGTGCTGTCCCGTGCGACGACCTGGCCGGTGTAGCCGCCGACGGCCACATTGCGCGGGTCGACGACGAGGCCCACCGAGGTGCTGCCGTGGGCCGGCACGGTGACCTCGTCGGCGCCAAGGGTGAACAGGCTGCTGGGGCTGTCGCCTCGGTCCAGCGTCAGCCGCAGTGTCACCGGCCTGTCACCGTGGTTCGTGTAGGTGACGGCGCGTTCGATCGGCTGGGGGTGGCGCGACCACTTGATCAGGCCCGTGTCGACCGAACCGGAGGCGACGATCTGTGTCCCGAAGGCCGCGGCTGCGTCGATGCGACCGGTGCCGCCGCGGTAGGCGCTCGCGTCCGGGGTCGCCTTGCTGGTGCTCATCAAGGCGTCCTTGAGCTGCTGCCCCGACCAGTCGGGGTGCTTCTGGGCGAGCAGGGCGGCCGCGCCGGCGACGTGCGGCGTCGCCATGGATGTACCACTTTTGACGGTGTAGTGGCCCTCACCGGTGGTGTGCTGCGAGCGGGCCGCCAGCACATTCACCCCTGGGGCGGTCACGTCGGGCTTGAGTCCGTCGTCGCCTTCGCGCGGGCCGCTGCTGGAGAAGCCGGCCATCTGGTCCGTGGAGTCGACGGCGCCCACCGTGAGCGCGGCTGCCGCCGCTCCGGGCGCGTTGACGGTGTACTCACCCGGTCCGGAGTTGCCCGCCGCGACGACGAAGAGCGCACCGGTCTCCTCGCTGAGCCTGTTCACGCTCTGACTCATGGGATCCGTCTGGGTGTGCAGCGAGGAGCTGCCCAGACTCATGCTGATGACTTTGGCCTTCTCGGTCTTGGCGGCCCACTCCATCCCCGCGATGATCCAGGACTCGTCGCCGGATCCGCTGTCGCCAAGGACCTTGCCGATGGCCAGGTCCGCGCCCGGGGCGACGCCCTTCTCCTTGCCTCCGGAGGCGGCGCCGGTGCCCGAGATGGTCGATGCGACGTGCGTGCCGTGCCCACGGCGGTCGGTGATGTCCTCGCCGGGGACGAAGCTCCGGCCGGCGACGACGCGTCCCTCGAGATCCGGGTGACCCGCGTCGATTCCCGTGTCCAGAACGGCCACCTTGACGCCGGCGCCGGTGGAACCGGTGTTCCACACCTGTGGCGCTCCGATCTGGGCCGTGCTGTCCGCCAAGGCCGCCTTGACCTTGCCGTCGAGCCAGATCTTGTCAATGCCTCCGGGCAGGGAGGGCGCTCCGTCGGAGGGCTTGCGGTCGCCCGTCTCGTCGGGCTCCGCCACGAGAGCCTTCCACAGGCTCGCGGCCTGGGAGCGGTCCGCCGTCGCCGACTCGCCGTTGACGGAGGGCAGTTGACGCTCGGGGACGATTCCCGGCAAGTCGGTGTCGGCGAGACGTGACGCCGCGGTGTCGCGGGTGACGATCAGCGGCAGCCCGGCGGCGCGCTCGTCGTCGTATCCCTGGGCTATGAGTCCGGTGACGTTGAAGAGCCGCCTGTCGAGTGCGCCGGAGGCCACGTAGGGCTCGGCGTCGTCGGGGATGACGTAAATGCCCGACGCGTCGGTGATGGCCCGTACGGATCCGATGGCGCCCGCACGGCGTTCCACGCTCACCGACGCAGGTGCGCCTTTCGCTCCGGGGCTGACGGTGACCTTGTCGCCGGTGATCAACGTGACGGTGCGGGCGGCGGCAACGTTGCCGTTCGCCGCGCGCGCCGAGAAGTTGCCGACCGTGGTGTGGGCGGGCCGGGGCGAGGTCGCGGACGCCGGCACCGCGCCGAGGGACGAAAGGAGCGCCAGGGCGATGCCTGACACTGCCAATCGACCGCCACGTGGGTAGGGAGGCAAAGGAGTTCCTAACGGAAGGGGACGTCGAGGAGTTGTGCGCCTCCTGAATTGATCGGGTGGACGCCCTGGAGGTCAACACTTCACGGTGTCGTCTTGACGCCGTGTCACAACTGCGCCGGGCGGAAGGGGCGGCTTGGATCGCGGCGTTGGCCGCAGCGGACACGCCGGTACGTGCGCCACCGCCGCGTGCGACGGACGGACCGGCGGCGGTAACCCCGCCCGTGGTCGCGCGGACCACGTCCTCAACTCCTGTGTCCCCCAGCGGTGTCAGTGACCACGTAGGCTCTGTCCGGGCTTCCGCTTACCCGGCGCGACCAGGGTCGGCTCCCCTTCTGTACTGACACGAGACCCGTGAGGGACGCCATGATTTCTGAGCCGGAGACAGAAGGAGAGGTCAAGGGCTTCGCGTCTCATCAAGTGGTCGGTGGCTTCGGCAGGGAGGCAACTGAACGCAGCCGTTCACGCAGGCCTTGGCTGTGGGCAATCGGCGGCGCGGCGGCAACGTCGGTCTTCTGGTCGATGGCGGTGTTCCGGTTCGAACTCGGGATTCCGGAGCCGGACACGCGCGGCTACCAGCTCACTGAAGGCGCCTGCCGGTCCCTGCAACTGAGCTCGCTCGCCGCGGATATCTCATCCGGGACCCGTACCGACGTCCTGACCGCAAAAATTTCGAAGCATCCCGACCTCGATCATGTTCAGTGCTTCATATTTCTGCGCCCTGAATCACAGATCAAGGCTGCCGGCGAGGGCTGGTCCATCGACTACAGCGTCGGCGTCAATGTCGCCTTGCACAAGAAAGTCGACCCCAGTGCCGAGTTCGAGGCGGGGAGACGAGTGACGGGCCTCGGTATCGTCGCTGACGAGGAAGTGGAGACCGTCAGGGACCTCGGTGACAAGGCCTATCTGATTACCTCGGACATCAACAACACGGAGTTGCGGGTGCTGGACGGTGGCGCCGTCCTCTCGCTGAGCCTGTCGGCCATGGTCAGCTACCACGGTGAAGACGCCACCGACACCTCGGCCGATGCCCCTGACACCCCTGACGTATCCGAACACCGGACAGCCATGATCAACGACATGCGTGCGCTCATGTCCGCCCTGAAGCAGTGACTCCCCTCCACGACAACGGCGGTCAAGCCAGGCACGCACCTCGTTGCCGGTCCGGCCGGCCGCCGCAGCACCGCGGCACGGGTGGCCCCGGGACAAGCTCCCCAAGGGCGGCCACTTCGCCGCCTGGGAGCAACCCGAGTACTTCGTCGACGAGGTTCGTACAGGCCTTCGATCGCTTCGTCAGTAACAGCCCTCCATCGGGCCTTCGAGTCGATCATCCGGTCTCCCACCCAGGGCAGGGCGACCGCGGCACCGTCCGCACCGCCCAGCCGGTCCGGCGCCCCTTGAGCGGGCCCTTTCCTGCCGGGCCGGCTCAGGGCCCGCGGCCGGGGATCGCCGGTCCCACCGTGGTGTGCATCACCAGCATGGCGATGTCGTCGGTGCGGGGAATGCCCCGCAGAGCGTGCCGCAGGAGGGCGTCGGTGAGGGCGTCGATGTCGTCGGTGCAGGACCGGGCGAGCTGACGGGCGAGCTCGGCGATGGCGTCGTCGATGTCGGTACCGGGGGCTTCTACGAGGCCGTCGGTGTAGAGGGCGAGGGTCGTGCCCGGGGGCAGCGGAATGTCCATGGTGGCGTAGTCGGCGTCCCGGGTGATGCCGAGCAGCAGACCCGTGGGTACCGGGAGGATCTCGGTGCCGCCGTCCGGGCGGCGCAGCAGGGGCGGCGGGTGTCCGGCTGTGGCGAGTGCGGCCCGGTGCCGCGCCAGGTCAAGGTGGACGTACAGGCAGCTGGCGAACAGTCCTGGATTCAGGTCGCACATGAGCCGATTCGTACGGGCCATGAGTTCACCGGGACTGGTGCCCGCGGCCGCGTGGGCGTGGACGGCGGTGCGCAGCTGGCCCATGAGGGCCGCCGCCTGGACGTTGTGGCCCTGGACGTCGCCGATGACCGCCGCGGCACTGGTGGCGTCGCAGCGGATCAGGTCGTAGAAGTCGCCTCCGATGTCCATGCCGTGCCCGGCGGACAGATATCGGGCGGTGACGCGTAGCCCAGGGATGTCGGGAAGGTCCCGCGGCAGCAGGTCCCTTTGCAGCGCATGTGCGAGGCGCTGCTTGGCGTCGTACAGCCGGGCCCTGTCCAGGGCCTGGGCGACCAGACCGGCCACTGAGACCAGCACGTTCCGTTCAGGTGGCAAGAAGCGTTGGGCCTTGTTGTAGGACAGGACCAGCAGGCCTACGGGGCGGCCACGGATGGCCAGGGGGAGGAAGGCCCATGCGTCCCTGTCCCCGTAGCGGACGGCGTCCGGATGGGCGGCCCGGAACTCCCCGAAATCGGTGAAGAAGGCGGGCTGCAGCCGGGTCAGCGCTCGCGCGGGCGGCGCGTCGGAGGTCAGCGACTCGCCGTCGAAAGGGGCCAGGAAAGCCGGATCGTATCCTCGGTGGCCGACGACCCTGAGCCTCCCCTCCTCCACCGTCATGAGGACCAGGCCCGAGGCGCCGAATGCGGGAACGAGCTGGTCGGCGACCCTTTCGGTAACGTCGTCCACCCCCACCGTCTCGGTCAGGGTCGCCGCCAGATGCATCAGGTGGTAGAGCGTCGTGGCCCCGCCCGGCGCGGCGGACGGCCGGACAGGGCGCTCCGGCTCACGGGACGGTTCGGACGGCACTGGCGTGAGGTGCACGCTGACCCCGGAGGCGTCGGGATAGAGCCGGAAGGAGAGCCGGCGATCCGGCGGGCGCACGACGGTGAAGTGCGCGGGCCGGTGACTGATGACCGCGGCGCGGAACCGGTCCTCGAAGGTGGGCTCACCGGGCCATTTCAGGTGTTCCCATGGACGGACGCCCAGCAAGTCGGCTGCGTCCACTCCGAGCAGTTCGGCCGCCGCATGGCTGAGGAAGGTGGTCCGGCCTTCCAGGTCCAGTGACATGGCCCCTGGCAGGCGGGCGGCGAAGTCGTACGCGGCCATGGCTTCGGCCGTGCCAGGCGGGGGCGGGCGGACCGGTTCCACCACCTGCGGACGGGAGCCGGGCATCACCGGGTGACCGCTCTCGGCAGCGGACCGCAGCAGCAGTCCCGCCCGGTGACAGAAGGTGTCGATCGCCTCGCGCTCGCCCCGTGCGAGACGGGCGGGATGCGAGGGGGGCCACAGCAGACAGACCACACCCCGTACGACGTCACCGGTGACGATCGGCCCGGCCGCCACGGCGTGCTCCGGCACCACGAGGGCGAGCCTCGGGTAGTGCATGGCGAGCTGATCCGGGGTCCCGACCCAGACCAGGCGCCGGTCCCGCAAGGCTTCCGCCGCCGGGATCGCCTCCTCCACCCTGATCCGCGCCCACGGAGCGGCGATGTGCCAGGACATCCCGTACAACATGGACAGCTGCAGCACCGGCTCCCGCGACGGCAGGAGGAACAGCATGCCGCCGGAGGGCGCGGCTTCCCGCACGAGGTCGCGGAACAGGGTGGTGAGTTCCTCCCACTCCGGCCCTGAACCCGCGGCGACAGGCTGCACGCCTCTTCACCGACCTTCCGAGACCAAGGGGTCCGGGCCGGGGACAGGGCCTGGGCGGCGATGCCCCCGAAGCACCTCGGCCGTCACCACAGGGGCTGCCCTCATGCGCCCCCGTCCCGCCGGCGCGGAGGCCGATCGGTCAGCGGCCAGTCGCGCCACCGCCACGCAGCAGTCACCTCCCGTCGACGACGAAACGTCGGTTTGTCGCCTGTGCCCGCTCTACAAAAAGGACAATAGTCACTAGACAGGATTTAAGCTCGCACATCATCTCGGGTGGTCAGGGCGCGGCTGGGGCTGCCGGCAAGAGCCCGGGCTGAGTGACCCTGACGTGGACCTCGGCATCGCGCACAAAGACGCGGCACCATGGAAGTCATGCGGACGCGACCTCTACTCGTCTACGACGGCGACTGCGGATTCTGTACGACCTCCGTGTCCTTCGCGCAAAAGTGGATCAGACCTCGCTGCGAGATCACAGCCTGGCAGTGGGCGCGACTGGACGCGCTGGGCGTCACCCGCCGGCGCGCCGAGTACGAGGCACTGTGGGTCACTCCGGACGGAACAGTGCACGGGGGCGCACAAGCGGTGGCCAAACTCCTGGCGAGCGCACGTGGCGCCTGGGGCGTTGTGGGAGCGCTGTTGCAGCTGGCGCCGGTGCGCTGGTTCGCACACGGCATCTACCGTGCCGTCGCCAACAACCGTCACAGACTTCCTGGCGGCACGCCTGCTTGTACGCTGCCCCGCACCCGGCGGCCTGGATCGCACCGACAGCGCCTGCGCTCCGGCTGTCCGTGCGAGTACTGCCGTCGGCCCGGCACGTTCACCGAGGGAAGGAGACGGCCGGGTTGCCCACGACGCCGCACGGCCGCGGGCGCTTTCGCCGGCGCCGGGCGGGGTTCCGGCGGCCTTTATACGTCTCTCGTCGCGCCAGCTTGTCCCGGTCTGCGCGTCCCGGACGCGTTTGGCGAGTGGCGTAAGTGACGGGACCGCCGCAGCGGAGTCGGGCCGCCGCGGCGCTCAGCTGAGGAAGTCAGCCACCAATTCGGCGAACTCCTCGGGTGAGAGGACCTCGACCCCGAGCTCCTGGGCCTTGACGGCCTTCGAACTGGGCTTGCCACTCGCGGAGGGCGCAGCGACCAGAATCGACGTCTTGGCACTCACACTGCTTCCGGCGCGCCCGCCCGCTTTCTCGATCAGTGCGTTCACCGTCTCGCGCCCCAGGCCCTCCAGCGGCCCCGCCATCTTGCCGGTCACCACCACGACCTTGTCGGCGAGCGGCCCGTGGTGGGTCGCCGACGTCTGCTCCTCGGGCTCGCTCATGTTCACGCCCGCCGCTGCCAGCTTGTCGATGACCAGGGCAAGGGCGGCGACCTGCTCGACAATGACCGGGGCCTTCTCGGGACCGATGCCGTCGACGGCCTGCATGGCTGTGACGTCGGCCTGACGGATGGCGTCCATCGTGCCGAAGTGTCTGGCGATCCGGCGGGACATGCTGCGCCCCGTGCCCAGGACGCCGAGGGCGCACAAGACACGGCTCAGCGGGCGAGTGCCCGCCGCCTCGATCTGCTCGGCGAGCTTGGCGGCCCGCTTGGCACTGCCTGCGGCGGCCGTGAGCTGATCCGGGGACAGGGTGAACAGATCGGCGACGTCCTTCACGGCGCCGGAGTCCACCAGTGCCCTGACGTACGTCTTGCCCAGGCCGTCGATGTCGAGCATCTCGCGTCCGGCGGCGTACTCGATCAGTGCGGGCAGCGCACAGGTCGTGCCCTTCGCGCACCGCCACCGCTCCTGTCTCTTGTCGATCTCACCGCCGCAGTTGGGGCACACCGTGGGCAGTGGCACCTCTTGGGCGCCGGCGGGGCGGAGCTGTACGACGGCAACCTGGACACGCGGAATGATGTCGCCCGCCTTGTAGACCGTGACCGTGTCACCCAGGTGGAGGTCGCGGCGGCGGATGTCGGCGGGGTTGTGCAGGGTGGCCCGGGTGACGGTCGTCCCGTCGATCTCGATCGGCGCGAGCACGGCGGTCGGGGCGAGGACTCCGGTTCTGCCCACCTCCCACACCACGTCCTCGAGGACGGTCTGCCGCTCGACGGCCGGGAGCTTGAAGGCGATCGCCCAGTACGGGAACCGGCTGCCGAACCCTGCGGTCGCCTGCTCGCCGGCGTCGTTGACCTTGACGACGACGCCGTCTATGCCGAAGGGCAGACTCGGGCGCAGCGCGGCGACGTGGTCGATCTTCTGCTGTGCCTCGGTGAGCGTGGCCACCACGTGCAGTCCGGCCGGAGTGGCCGCGGTCGTCTGGACTCCGGCCTCGGCGACCGCGGCCAGGACCTCGGCGTGGGTGCCGGCGACTGGCAGGAACGGCTCCCCGTCCAGTTCGGCAGCGCCGTAGGCCCAGAACGTCATCTCCAGCCGGTACGGGCGGTCCTTGGCCCGCAGAGTGCCGGCCGTGCCGTTGCGGGGGTTGGCGAACGCCTGCGCGCCGTGGGCGGTGCGGACCGCGTTGGCGACCTCGAACTGCTCCTGGGTGAACAGGACCTCACCACGCACCTCGAAGGTGGCGGGAACCGGCAACTCCTCGGGCAGGCCGGTTATCTGGCCGATGACGTGGCTGACGTCCTCGCCGTGGGCGCCGTCGCCGCGGGTGATGATCTGCACGAGCCGTCCGTTGCGGTACCTGGCGGCCACGGCCGCGCCGTCCATCTTGGGCTCGACGGTGAAGCCCCCGGCCGGGACACGGCTGAGGCGACGCTGAAGCGAAGCGCCCCAGGCCACCAGACCCTCGGGGTCGAAGACGTTGTCCAGGCTGAGCAGCCGGCTGGTGTGTGCGACGTCGCCGACCGGAGCGGCCCCGTCACCGACCCGGCTGGTGGGCGAATCCGGTGCCACGTCACCTGGATGCTCCGCCTCCCACGCCAGCGCCTCCAGCCGGAGCCGGTCGTAGGAGGCGTCGTCCAGCGAACTGTCGCCGTCGCCGTAGTAGGCCCTCGACGCATCGCGCAGGGTCTGGAGCGCGGCCTCGTAGCCGGCGCGGCTGGACAGGCTGAACTGCGCCGTATCGGCGGGAAGAATCGTCATGTCGGTCATCTTGGCGCAGGGCACTGACAACGCCCGGTCCGCCGACTCGACGGCTGGGGCGACTCGGCGCGCTCACTGAAGCGGGTGCTCGGCGTACGCGCCCGCCGCCGCGCCGAACGACGAGGCGTGAAGCAGCCGTTCCTTCTTGTCCACCGCTCTCTCCCCCTGTCATTGTCCGCACCGCGTCGGAAGGTCCTTGAAGCGCCAGATGATCAGTCAATGCACGCGGTCACCGCACTCCGCTGGGAACAGCACAGCGCCTGGGGGCAGTTCGCCGGGATGCCGGGCGATCACCCGTAGACACGCTTCGAGAGAGCCCTCCGCGGGCCGGTATTCGTGAGTGAGTTCGCTCAGCGAAGTGATGACACCGCCGTGATGCATTTCCGCCGCGTGCACACCCTCGGAGAAGTGGCCTGACAAGATGCCGAAGGCTGCGGTGTCGTCCCCTTCGGGGACGCACTCGCGGATCTCGAAGCGCCAGTGCGCCGCGGCGTCGGCCAGCAAGGACGTGCCCCTCCTGCCCGACCCCGCGAGGAACTCGGTGCGAGCTCGGAGATGGTGGGCGATGGCACAGCAGAGGGGAATCCCGGTGCCGTCAGCAGCCTTCAGCCGCGTGTATCCGGCATGTGGGTAGCACGACAGAGCCTCGTCGATCAGACCCAATGCGGTGTCCCGCGCCGCGGGGTGACCCTCCCGCGCGATGTCGAGAAGCAGCGGGGTCGCGAGCACGGCCGCTGGGAACACCGCGGCGCTGTGGCCATGGACAATTCCTCCACCGGCGAGCAGCGAGCCGGCCTCCGCCGCCTGTACCCGGTTCGCCGCACCGGAAAGTACCCGTAGGCCACGGGCGACACGATCCGGTTCGTACCAGTCGGGATGACCCGGTATCGCGCCCCAGTCCACCGCCTCGATCTCCTCCAGCACGGCAGCATCCTCGCACGCGGCCGCGATCAGTTGTCCCATCCTGGCCAGGTCCTGCGCGCGGCCCACCTCGTTGGATGGATGCCGATCGTGCCCGACCCCCGCGCTCCGGGGAGACGTGCCGGTCAGAGGGTGGTCTGGCGGCGGGTCGCCACGTACATGGCCCCCGCGGCCGCCGCGGCGGCGACCACGACGGTGAAGGCCGCGGTGGCGGTGGAAAGGCCGATGGCGTCGCTGAGGTAACCGGTGCCGACCGGCAGCAGCCCGGCGGGGACGTAGCCGCCGACGCTCAGCGCGGCGTTCGCCTCGGCCAGGCGTCCTGCCGGGACGCTCGTGCTGATGAGGGTGAGGCCCCCCAGTTGCCCCAAACCTTGCCCCGCGCCGGCCGAGACGGCGGCGACGGCCAGCAGGGGTGCGGAGGAGAGGAGGACGGCCGCCGCGAGGAGGGCCATGCCCGCCACGATGAGGCCGGCCCCGACGAGCAGGATGGTGCGTACTCGCAGACGCTGGACGGCGAACTGGACGGCGGTGGCGGCGCCGAACATCACGAAGGCGACGGCCCCTGCGACGACGCGGCTGGAGGTGTCCAGGACGTCGGCCAGCAGTGACGGGCCGAGGGACAGCACGAAGGACGTGGAGGTGATGCCGGGTGCGAAGACGGCGATTCCCATCATCAGCTGAGTGCGCTGGGGGCGGGGAACCGCGGGCACCCGGATCCACGATCCGGTGTGCGTGCCGTCCGGCCGCCTCAGCGGCATGCGCCACACGACGAGCACGGCCAGGCCCAGCAGCACGATCTCCACGAGGAACGCGGTGACGGTCGGCGCTGGCAGGGTCTGGGACAGGACTCCGGCCAGGAGCGGACCCAGGCCGGCGCCCAGGACCATGGCGGCCGAGGCGAGCAGGGCGGCGAGCCGCTTGCGCGCGGGCCCGGCGACGTCGGTGACGGCGGCCATGCCGGCGGACACGATCGCACCCACTGCTATGCCGCTGAGCAGTCGGGCCGCGGCCAGTGCGACGACGGATTCGGCGGTCGCGAACAGCAGGCTGGCCACGACTCCGAGGGCCAGGGCGGGCAGCAGGATCGGCTTGCGCCCCAGACGGTCGGAGGCGACGCCCGCCACGAGCAGGGCGCCCAGCAGGCCGACGATGTAGAAGGCGAAGACGACGGTCAGCAGCCCTGAGGAGAACCCGAGCCTGTCCTGCCAGAGCACGTACAGCGGGGTGGCCGTGTTGGACAGGATGAAAACGGCCGTCACCGGCCAGGCCGACAGCCAGACCGCTCGGCGAGGTGGCGCGTCGGCCGCGGCGTCGGCGGAGCCGGGCGGCTGTCGGACGACCGGCGCGAGCGTCGGGGCGGGTTGCTGACATCCCATGGTTGCTCCAGGCAGAATGTACGAGAAAACTCGAACCATCAGTACGAGTGAAGTCGAACAGAGAAGGCTGTACGATTCAACCCGTACTGATGGCTGCGGATTCCCGTGAGGTGATGGCCGATGACTCCGCCCGCCGAGGTGACTCGTTTCGCCGGCCCCTTCCCCGCCCCCGCCGGCCTCCCGGATCCGCTGCCGGAGCCGAGCCGTGAAGAGCTGCGGCTGGAGGTGGTCATGGGGGCACTCAGCGATCCGCTGCGGATGGGGATCGTGCAGACACTGCTGCTGCGGGCCGAGGGCTTCGACCACACCTGCGGCTGGTTCGGGCTGGACCGACCCAAGTCGTCGCTGACACATCACTTCCGGGCGCTGCGGGACGCAGGGCTGATCCGGCAGCGGCAGTACGGGCTGGAGCGGCGCAGTCATGTCCGCATCGACGACCTCGACGACCGCTTCCCCGGGCTGCTGGACCTGGTCGCCGCCTGGCAGCCGAGGCAGGCGCCCGGCCTCGTCACCTGATCCGCACCGGTGTGACCGCCCGGAGTGCAGTACTCGGGCCGAAGTAGACGTTCACGCCCTGCTGTTTCCTCAGCGCCACCACCGGCCCGGTGGACGAGGTGACGTAGGATCCGTCCGCCTCGCCGGTGGTGAAGCTGTGACGGGCGTGCTGTCCGTCGCCCAGCGGAAGACGACCTGCGGGACGCTGGTGAGGTCGGGGCCGATCTGGAACAGGCGCTCACACACGTTCGCCATCACCGTGCGCGCCTGGTTGCTGGCCTGGAGATCGAGGTCGAACGAGTCGGGCTCCTTCTCCAGCAGCACCGCTGCAGCCGGCCACGAGTGCCACCGCCGTGGCGAGCACCGCGGCGGTCGGCATGCGTCTCGTCGAGACTCCGGACAGGTGGGTGTTCATAGGGGTCATGCCTGCTCATGGACGGGTACGCACCGGCCCGCCTGACAAGGGAACTGGGCGTGGTCATCGATCACGCCCAGTCTGCGGGAGCCAAGACCGTCCTCGTCACGGACTCGCTCGGACCGGCTCTGGCGGGACGCGTCGACGTCTCGCTGCCTGCCGTCCACTCGGCCACCGGCTACACGGCGGAGGCCTTCAGCTCACTGCTCATGACGGATTGTCTGCTTCTCGGAGTCGCCGCCCGCGACCGTGACCGCTCGACCTCCAACTCCGAGCTCCTGCACGCTCTTCGGGCGGCACTCACGCCGGAGGCCCACCCCCACAGCCGGCAGTCCACGAGACGACGACCTCCCCAGGAAGACGGCTCGTGACGGTCGTGTGTCCCGTCGCGGTGCGGCCCGGCTCCTCGACCACCGCGGCCACGGCTGCGACGTACGCCGCCGCGTGCTACGGCACCGAGTACCCGCCGTCGATCGGCAGCGCCGCGCCCGTGATGAAACCGGCCTTGTCCGAGCAGAACCAGACAACGGCGTCAGCGATCTCCTTGGCGTCGGCTATCCGCCCCAGGGGATGGGCAGCGATGATCGACTTCATGGGTTCCTCGTTCGGGTCCATCGTCGCGATCATCGGTGTGTCCACCAGGCCGGGGCACAGCGCGTTGACGCGGATACCGTGCGGTGCGACCTCAAGGGCCGTACTCTTGGTCATCCCGATCTCGGCCGCCTTCGTGGCCGTGTAACCGGAGAACCCGGGCACACCCACCAGCCCCGCGCCCGAGGACATGTTCACCACTGACCCGTGGCCCTGCGCCACCATCTGCCTCAGCTCGTACTTCATCGACAGGAACACACCGCGTATGTTGACGGCGATCATCCGGTCCAGCATCTCGGTCGAGTAGTCCGTGGTGAGCTGGAACTCGCCGTCGTAGCCCGCGTTGTTCACGGCGAAGTCGAGCCGGCCGGTGTCCCCGACGGCTGCTCGGACCGTCGCTTCCACCATGGACTCGTCGGACACGTCGGCCACGAAGTGGCGGGCGGAGCCGCCGGCGGCCTCGACCAGACGCACCGTCTCCTTCAGAGTCTCCTCCGTACGACCCGAGACCGTGACCAGCGCGCCCTCGGCCGCGAGCGCCAGTGCCGTCGCCCGGCCGATACCGGATCCGCCCCCGGTGACCAGGGCGGTCTTGCCGGCGAACTGCAGTGACATGTTTGTCCCTTTCCTTGTTGCCTGTAGTGGACTTCGCTGCGTGAGGGGGCGTTCAGTAGCGGGTGCTGCTGACTCGCAGAAGCGGGGAGACCATCGAAGGGCGACCGTCGACGGTGGCCCCGCCGAACTGGATCATCGGGGCCAACGTCCTGTTGTTCTCGGCCGGGAAGTTCAGCGCGGGGGTGGAGACCTCGTCCAGGGCCTCGCGCTGGCCCTCGGTCAGGGTCACGTCGAGGGCCCCCAGGTTGGCCTCGAACTGGGCCAGACGGCGTGCGCCCACCAGGGTGGAGGTGACCCCGGGCCTGCCCTGCACCCAGGCCAGCGCCACTGCGGCGGGGCCGGCGCCCACCTCGCGGGCGACGGCGTTGAGCGCGTCGATCACGACGTAGTCGGCCTCGCTCGGGGCGCCGACCAGTTGTGTCCGTGCGGTGTCGACCGGCCCCGTGCTGGTGCTGGAGTACTTGCCGGACAAGAAGCCGCTCTTCAGCGGCCCCCAGGGCATCACTCCCATGCCCAAGGCCTGGGCCATGGGGATCAACTCCCCCTCCGAGGTGCGTTCGAGCAGGGAGTACTCCAACTGCACGGCGATGATCGGGGACCACCCGCGGAACCGCGCGACGGTGGCCGCCTCCGCCGTCGCCCACGCCGGCACGTCGGAGAACCCGACGTAGCGGACCTTGCCGTCGGCGACCAGGTCGTCCATCGCGCGGAGCGTCTCCTCGGTCGGTGTGGACGGGTCGAAGTTGTGCAGCCAGTAGATGTCGACGTAGTCGGTCTGCAGACGCCGAAGGGAGTTCTCCAGCTGTTGCACGACCGCCTTACGGCCCGGTCCGCCGCCGTTGGGGTCGTTCTCGTACAGGTTGCCGAAGAACTTCGTGCCGATCACCACCCGGTCGCGCAGTCCGGGCCGGCCGGCGAAGTAGTCACCGATGATCTTTTCGGAGTGACCGTTGGTGTAGATGTTGGCCGTGTCGATGGAGTTGCCGCCACGATCGAGATACGCCGAGAGAATGTCCTTGGACTCCCCCGGGCTGCTGCCCCATCCGTGATCCTCCCCGAAAGTCATCGTGCCCAACGTGAACGGACTGACACGCAGTCCGGAACGTCCGAGCGTCACGTAGGAATCGAGCGACATGGTGCGACCTCATCAGCGGGAATGGTGCGAGGACGGACGCTGTGGCGGCCGTCCCGGGTACCTCTCCATTCGACCCCGCCGCACAGTGGCTCCCTAGACCGATGCGCGCGGAACATTGCACGATCCGCGCAACCTCGCCCGCATCGTGCTGGCCCCGGTCACGCCCACGTGGTTTCCTGGCGTGGTGCATCACCTCAAGGAGATCCGGCGCCGGATCACACGACTGGCCGCGGGCAGCCCCCGCCCGGTCTGGGTCCATCAGATGGCGGTCTTCTCGACCGACCGTGTGACCGAGCCGCTGGGCACGGTCACCGAGCCCATGATCGCCCTGACGGCTCAGGGGGCGAAGCGCTCCGCTCTCGGTGACCGCATCTTCGACTACCAGGCGGGCCAGTACCTCGTCGCGACCGTCGACCTGCCCCTGACCTCGCAGATCACCCGCGCCACACCCACCGAGCCGTATCTCGCGTTCGGGCTTCCCCTGCAGCCCGCGATCATCGCGCAACTGCTGCTGGAAGCCGGCCCCACCACCCTCCGTCCGCACGCCGGGCCGGGTGTCGCGACCAGCGACGCCGACGACAGACTGCTGGACGCCGTCGTCCGGCTGCTGCGCCTGCTCGACGAGCCACGTGACATCCCGGTGCTGGCGCCCGGCCTCCGGCGCGAGATCCACTGGCGACTGCTGAACGGCCCCCAGGGGGCGCTGATCAGACAGGTCGGCCTGGCCGACAGTCGCACGACCCTCGTGGCCCGCGCCATCGCGTGGATCAAGACGCATTACGACCAGGTGATGCGCGTCGACGACCTCGCCGACGAAGTCGGATTGAGTGTCTCCTCACTCAATCGGCACTTCCGGGCCGTGACCGCGATGAGTCCGCTGCAATACCAAAAACAGCTCCGGCTGCAAAAGGCCCGCATCCAGCTCATGGCGTCACCGCACGACGTGGCCGCGATCAGCTACGCCGTGGGGTACGAAAGCCCCTCGCAGTTCAGCCGTGAATACCGGCGAATGTTCGGCGCACCCCCGGGCCAGGACGCAGCGCGCCTGCGAACCGTGGAAGTCCTCCAGGACTAGCGTCCGCCTTTCCCGTGATCCGTCCGAGGGAGGTCAGGGGTGCATGACGATCTTTCCCACGTGTCCCCTGCGGGAGAGTTCTTCCTGCGCCCGAGCGGCCTGCTCCAGGGGGAAGGCCGCGGCGACGACGGGCTGGACCTCGGCCCGGCGAGCCAGGTCCATGAGAAGGCCGAAGTGCGCGGGCGTATGCATCGCGGACCCGATGACCTGCGCGTTGTGCAGGTAGAGACGGCGCACGTCGAAGGACACCTCGTAGCCACCGAGTGCGCCGGCGATGACCCACCGGCCCCCCTCCCGCAGCAGCGGCAGTCCTTCACCCACCAGTTCGCCGGCCACGACGTCGAGTGCGACGTCGATGCCCTCCGGGGCGGCAGCGCGGACCTGCCCGGCAACGTCTCCCGCGCGGTCGACGACCTCGTGCGCGCCTGCCGCACGCACCGCATCGATCTTGGGTCCGCTGCTGATGGCGAGGACCCGCGCGCCGCGCGCCCGGGCGATCTGCACCAGCGCGAGGCCGACGCCGCCGGACGCTCCGGAGACCAGCACGGTTTCTCCCTTCCGTAGCCGGCCTCGCTCGATCATGCCCAGCGCCGTGCCGTAGGCGGTCGGCAACGTCGCGAGCTGGTCGTCCGTGAGCGGGGATTCCGTCGCGTCATGCACTCGCTCCACCGGCGCGGTCACGTACTCGGCGTATCCGCCGTCGCGTTCGCTTCCCATCAGGCCCACCGGGTGGGCATCCGGTCCCTCGGTGTCGTATATCGCGGGGTCGACGACCACGCGGCGTCCGACGAGGCTCCCCTCCACACCGGTCCCGACCGCCACGACCCGCCCGGCCACGTCGGCGCCCTGGATACGCGGGAAGTCGATCGGGCCGCGCCAGCCCGACGGCGCCTTCGGGTCTCCCGGACGGCCGTAGGCGCCCTCCCGGGTCCACAGGTCGGTGTTGTTCAGGGCCACCGCGCTGACCTGGACCAGCACTTCTCCTGCCCGCGGGGCAGGAACGGCAACTTCCGTCAGCTCGAGGACCTCCGGTCCTCCGTGCCCGGTGATGCGCACCGCGCGCATGGACTGGGACGCACTCATCGCTCGACCTCCCCGCAGGTATACTGATCTGTGAACATCTTCCACCGTACACCGATCAGTGAAGGGGTGCGTCGTGCAGGAGGCGCGGCCCATGACGCCCGCCGGCCGCCGCATCGTGGCGGCCGCCGAGGAGTTGTTCTACAGCCGAGGAATCACCGCGGTCGGCGTGGATCTCATCGCCGAGCACTCAGGAGTCACCAAGCGGACCCTGTACAACCAGTTCGGGTCGAAGGACCACCTTGTGGCGGCCTGTCTCACGGAACGCGACCAACGCTGGCGGTCACTCGTACGAGCCGCCGTCGACGCCAGCGCCACCCCCGCCGAGGCCGTCACCGCACCCTTCGAAGCACTGCGGACCTGGAGCGAGACCAACACCCGCGGATGCGCGTTCATCAACGCACTGGCGGAACTCCCGGACCCCTCGCATCCCGCACACCGTGTCGCCGCGGCCCAGAAGCTCTGGCTGTTGAACCTGTTCGAGGAACTCGCCGCCACGGCGGGCTGCTCGCACCCGGCCACCCTCGCCGCCCGACTGCTCGTGCTGCACGAGGGCGCTCTCGCCCTGCAGCCCCTGCCCGTCGACAGCCTCCCTGAGAGCACCGACCTGGCACGCATGCTGGTCCGATCCGACACTCGGCCCCGCCATCAGAGACGTGTCCGACAAGATGCCGCTGCCCCGCCCGGGAGCGGAGTCGCGGGCCAGTGACCGCCCCTCGCCCCGCGGCACGATTCCAGAGTACGGATGATTCCGCCGGACAGGCCCTGGCCGCGTCCGACCACTCCATGGGCGAGGAGACTCTCGGCGCAGTCGAGGACGGTCTCCCGGGGCGGGCGGGGCCGCCAGCCGAGCAGCGTCCTCGCCTTTTCGGTGCTGTGCCGATTGCGACGGCCCGGAGCGGGAGTGATCTCCCGCAGCGCGGGGTCCCGGAACCGGGCCATGAAGCGAACGACGGCGTCGGGGAGCTGCCGGGTGGGCACGCGCCGGCCGTCGTCGCCCAGTCCGTCACGCAGGATGCCGGCCATCTCCCGCATCCACATCAACTCGCCGGTCGCGAGGAAGCGTTGACCGGGCGCGGCCGGTGACTCCATCGCGCGCGGACGGACGTCCCAGGCGGCACGCTCGGCGAGGGACTTCGAGCGGCGGTGGGGAATCAACGTGGGGTCGTCGGAGTCGGTCCACAGGCTCTCGTCGGTGACGCCTTCGCTGGCGTACTCGCGGCGTTGGCCGCGGAGGTCATCACGACCCGCTTGACGCCGACAGCCGTCGCGGCGCGCTGGACGCGCGGGGTGCCGTCGCGGGCCGCGCTGATCATGACGTCCGGGTCGGCGCCGGCGAAGAGGCCGAGAGGAGAGGCGACGTGCAGGACGTGGTCGACGCCTTCGAGGGCCGCCTCCCACCCGGCGTCGCGGGTGAGGTCGGCCACCGCGAAGCCCAGCCTGCCCGCGGGGTCGGCCTCGCCGGACAGGGCGTCGAGGACGGATCTGTCGCGGCCGGCGGACCGTACGAGCTGCGCGCTTTTGTTAACAGCGCCGTCATCGGCTGCTGAAGGTCAGTCGGAAAGCCCGGATACACAAGGGTTTTGATATCGACAGGCTTGAGTCCTTCGT
>NZ_JBFBJT010000034.1:0-56239 GCF_040686175.1 Streptomyces sp. NPDC086077
CAGGAAGGCGGTGATCCCGCGCGGGCCGTCCTCGCCGGTGCGGGCCATGACGGTGTAGAAGTCGGCGATGCCGCCGTGCGTGATCCAGGCCTTGGTGCCGGTGATCACCCAGTCGTCGCCGTCCCGGACGGCCTTGGTACGCAACGAGGCCGCGTCGGAGCCGGAGGCCGGCTCGGACAGGCAGTAGGCGCCGAGCAGCCCGCCGCCGAGCATCGCGGGCAGGTGCTCGACCTGCTGCTCCTTGGTGCCGTAGGCGGCGAGGGCGTAGGAGGCGAGGGTGTGCACACTGACGCCGAGGCCGACCGTCAGCCGGGCCATGGCGAGCTCTTCGAGGACCTGGAGGTAGACCTCGTAGGGCTGGTCGCCGCCGCCGTACTCGGAGTCGTAGGGCAGGCCGAGCAGCCCCGACTGCGAGAGCAGGGTGAAGACGTCGCGCGGGAAGCGCCCCGCGTCCTCCTCCCCGGCCGCGTGCGGGGCGATCTCGCGCTGCGCGATGTCGCGGACGAGCGAGATCAGATCCCGGGCCTCGTCCGTGGGCAGTAGCCGGTCCACCGGCTGCGGGGCGCGGTCGGGCATGGCGACGCTCTCCTCCCTTTCGGGCGCTGCGGCGGGCGCACGCCATGGGTGGGGCGGCTCCGCCGGGTCTCACTGATGCGGCCGATGCTCCTACTTCCGGGTCACGAAAGCTGCTGACCAGCGGCTGCGCGCTGTGAGTATGCCCGATCGGAGGCACCACGTCACCGGTTAACGACCGCTTACTTCAGGAATTCCCCGCAGGGCGAGATTGGTCCGCACCATTGACCCAACTGGTCTAGTCCTCCTACTGTGACGGATCACCAGCGCCTCATCGCGTTCATGCCAATGGGCAGTCCCCCTCTCCCCCACGAGGAGACAACCCGATGCCCATCCGCCTCAGTCCCCGCGTCCGCTTCCGGGCGCTCGTCGCCGCCGCCTGTTCCGCCGCCCTCGGCGCCGGGCTCCTGACCGGCGTCGGCACCGCCACCGCCGCCCCGACCGCGGAGAAGGCCGCCGGCTCCAAGGTCGTCGGCTACTTCACCGAATGGGGCACCTACGACCGCAAGTACCTGGTCAAGAACATCGAGACCTCCGGCTCCGGCGCCAAGCTCACCCACATCAACTACGCCTTCGGCAACGTCACCGGCGGCAAGTGCGCGATGGGTGACGCCTACGCCGCCACCGACCGCGCCCACACCGCCGCCGAGTCCGTGGACGGTGTCGCGGACACCTGGGACCAGCCGCTGCGCGGCAACTTCAACCAGTTGCGCAAGCTGAAGAAGAAGCACCCCGACCTCAAGATCCTGTGGTCGTTCGGCGGCTGGACCTGGTCGGCCGGCTTCACCGAGGCCGCGCGCAACCCGGCCGCCTTCGCCCAGTCCTGCTACGACCTGGTCGAGAACTCCAAGTGGGCGGACGTCTTCGACGGCATCGACATCGACTGGGAGTACCCGAACGCCTGCGGCGCCACCTGCGACACCAGCGGCCGGGCGGCGTTCAAGAACCTGATGTCCGCCGTCCGGGCCAAGTTCGGCTCCGGCAACCTGGTCACCGCGGCGATCACCGCCGACGCCACCCCCGGCGGCAAGATCGACGCCGCCGACTACGCGGGGGCGGCGCAGTACGTCGACTGGTACAATCCGATGACGTACGACTTCTTCGGCGCCTGGGACGCGGCGGGACCGACCGCGCCGCACTCGCCGCTGACCTCGTACACCGGCATCCCGAAGCCGAACCTGCACAGCTCGGCGACCATCGCCAAGCTCAAGGGGCTCGGCATCCCGTCCTCCAAGCTGCTCCTCGGCATCGGCTTCTACGGCCGGGGCTGGACCGGCGTCACCCAGGCGGCACCCGGCGGCACGGCGACCGGTCCTGCGGCGGGAACGTACGAGCCGGGGATCGAGGACTACAAGGTGCTGAAGACCAAGTGCCCGGCGAACGGCACGGTGGCCGGCACCGCCTACGCCAAGTGCGGGAACGACTGGTGGAGTTACGACACCCCCGCGACCATCGCGACCATCGCGACCAAGATGACGTACAAGAACCAGCAGGGTCTGGGCGGCACGTTCTTCTGGGAGCTGAGCGGGGACACCGCGAACGGTGAGCTGATCAAGGCGATCAAGTAGCCGACGGACGCGAGGAGGGGCGGAGATCCGGGTGGACCTCCGCCCCTCCTTCTTCTGTTCGGGCTTCTGTTCAGGCGTCCCGGCGGGCCGGCTCCGGGGCCGGGTACGACGGGTCGAGTTCCTCGATGGCCCGCATGGCGCCGCCCAGGGTCTTGACCAGCAGGTCGCGCATGGTGTCGCGGGTGAGGTCGGCGCGGTCGATCCAGTCGAGGGTGGCGCCCTCGACGCCGCACACCCAGGTGAGCAGGCCCATCCGCGCGAGCGGGGCGATCTCCCCGTGCCCGTACGCCCCTTCGGCGATGGTCGTCACCATGGCCTCGCGCACCCCGTCCCGGATCGCCTGCACCTCGGTGTCGAAGCCGACACCGCCGCTGACGATCGTGCGGTACGCGGCGTGATTGTTCTCGGCGTAGCGCAGATAGCCGTCGATCGTGCGGTGCACCCGGTCCACGGGGGCGAGTTCCAGACCGCCGGCGGCGAAGGTGACCAGGTCGGTGACCGAGTCCTGGACGATGGCCAGGTAGTAACCGCGTTTGGACTGGAAGTAGTAGTAGATCAGCCCCTTGGCGACGTGGGCCTGCCGGGCGATGTCGTCCATCGAGAGCGCGTCGTACGACGTGTCGGCGAACAATCTCCGCCCGATGGCGATGAGTTCGGCGCGGCGTGCCGCCGAACGCTCCGTGCCGCGCGCCCGGGGCCGGGCGGCGTCGCGCTGTTGGCTGATATTCAATTTCGACCCTGGTTCAACGGGCGGCGGGACAAGCGCAGTATGGCAGGTCCGTCCGCAGGTCAGGTCACAGCAGTCCCACCTGCGTCAGGAGCATCGCGAGCACCACGACGAGGGTCCAGCCCACGATGTGTTCGACGATCTTCGGGCCGTCGTCCTTGGGGCCGCCGGTTCGGACGCGGGCGGCAGTGGCTGACTGTGCGCTCATGATCTCTCGCTGGTCTCGTGCGTGCGGTGGACTCCCCCCACCTATCTGTCCACCTTGCCACCGCCGGCGGCATTTGTGACGGAGACGTTGGTCACAGCACAACGGCTCCCGGCGCGAAGCCGGGAGCCGTCGGGACCGGTGCGGCGGTCACCCGCCGCCGGTGTCAGCGCACCCCCACCGCCGCGAGTGCCAGCCGCTGGCGGGCGGTCGGACGGGCCGGGAAGTACAGGTAGCAGACGCCGCCGGTGCCGGAGACGACGTTGCCGGAGGCGTTGTAGCGCTTGGTGCGGAGCCAGATGTTCTCCCACTCGCGCCGGTCGTAGACCCGACGCACCGCCTGGTTGCTCGGTGACGCCGGGTCGTTCGCGATCACGTCGCCGTCGGCGGTGAAGCCGATCACGGTCATCAGATGGCCGGCGGTGCCGTAGCCCGCGCCGGTCAGCTCCTTCTCCAGGAACGACTGGGACGTTATGGCCGGGATTCCGGCCGCGATCAGCGTCTCCAGGTCGGTGAGCGAGCCGAGCCGGGTGACCACGCCCTGCAGACCGGGGAAGGTCGAGGCGTAGGCGGCGTTGAACGGCCAGTTGCCGCAGCCCGCGTACTGGTAGTCGTAGGTGTACCGGGCCGCGTGGCAGACCTGCGGGTCGGCGAAGTCCGGATCGACCCAGGACAGCTGCTCCTGGCTGAGCCGGCCGCCCCAGTACTCGACGATCATCTGCGAGGAGGTGGGGCTGCACCAGGCCTCGCCGCCGTTGTCGTACTCCGGGTACTGCCCCTTGTGAATCTCCTGTGAGTACCTCGGCGCGGCCAGTTCCTTGGCCAGGCGCGGCTCGGAGGCCGGGACCGTGAATCGGTCCGGGATGTCGGAGCCCATCGCGCCGACCCGCCAGACCGTCGGCGTGACCCGGGTGCCGGGCTTGCGGTAGAGCGTCAGACGCAGCCGGTACGAGGTCAGGCGCAGACCCGACGCCGGGTCGTCGACGGAGAAGGTGTCCGTCCAGATGGTGCTCTTGCCGTCGGTCTGGTCGTCCACCGACGTGCGCCTGATGTCCTCGTCACCGGCCGCCCAGCGCCCCA
The DNA here is from genome assembly GCF_040686175.1 of Streptomyces sp. NPDC086077. Taxonomy (NCBI): domain Bacteria; kingdom Bacillati; phylum Actinomycetota; class Actinomycetes; order Kitasatosporales; family Streptomycetaceae; genus Streptomyces; species Streptomyces sp. NPDC086077. The sequence goes on from NZ_JBFBJT010000034.1 coordinate 4,154, forward strand.
TGACGTACCAGGGCGTGTCCGTGCCGTCGGAGTAGGTGCCGCGCAGGTCGACCTGGATCCAGGTGCCGGAAGGGGTGTGCGCGTTCCAGGAGGCGATCACCTCCGTGGCGGGGACGGCGAGCCGGTGGACCGGGCCGGTCCACGTCGCGTACTCCCAGGTGGAGGTCGTGCCGGTGTGCGGATCGGGGTAGCTGGTGGTGCCGGCCCGCGAGGCGATCACCACGCCGGGGCGGGTGCCGTCGACGGCACGGGTGCCCTGGGTGGATCCGGCGCGCCAGTCGGCGTACGTCGTCCAGAAACGGTTGTCCACCGGGCGGGCCGGCACCTTCGCGAGGCCGGCCGTCACCGGGTCGTCGGCGTCGGCGGACGGGGTGGCCACGGCCGGGCCCGCACTGCCCGCGACGGCGGCGGCGACCGCTGCGGCCAGGAGGGCTCTGCGTGAGGGCTGTTCGGCTCTGCTCATGGGCGGGTTGACTCCCAGGGTCCGAGTCGGGGCAGGTCCAGTGCACGGATGTGTGCGCCAACTATGGCCGCAGGAAGCCGCCACTGCCAGCACGTCGAGGCATGCCACGCCCGGCAATATTGGTCGGGACCACTGGCATGAGCTGGGAGATGATGGGGACGTGTCGCACTCGTACCGCATTGCCCCGGCCACCGCGCTGCCCGAACTCGCCCGCCTGCTGCGCGAGCTGCCGCCGTCCTGCGGCCCCGTGCGCCTGATCGGCGTCGACGGGCACGCGGGCTCCGGAAAGAGCACGCTCGCCGGGCAGTTGGCGGACGCGCTGGGCGGCGCACCCGTCCTGCACCTCGACGACATCGCCAGCCACGACGAGCTGTTCGCCTGGACCCAGCGTCTGATCGACCAGGTGATCGAGCCCCTCGGGCGGGGCGAGACCGCGCACTACACCCCCTACGACTGGCGGGCCCGCCGGTTCGGGCCGCCCCGTCCGCTGCCGCCCGCGCCGGTGGTCCTCGTCGACGGCGTCGGCGCCGGCCGGCGTGCCCTGCGTCCGTTCCTGACACATCTGCTGTGGCTGGAGTTTTCGCATGAGGACGCCTGGGCGCGAGGACAGTTGCGGGACGGGGAGGAACAGCGGGAGTTCTGGGACGGTTGGGTGCGAGCGGAACGGCGGCATTTCGACGAGGACCCTTCCCGCCCCTTCGCCGACTTGCTGGTGCGTCCGTTGCCCACGGGATATGAGGTGCTGCCGGGGCCTGGGCGATCACCTGGTCCGGACCAGGATGTGACGCACGGTGACGGGCCGTCCGCAATGTGCTGAACTCGTGAAGAGCCTTGCGGCCGAATTGGCCGACTGCCTCAACTCGGCTTGACCGGGGGGCCGTACAGGTCTTACGTTCTCAATGTGCGGCCAAAGGTGGTCGCCGGCAGACGCGAAGCCCCCGGTTGTTCCCCCGTGATCGGGGGCTTCGTTCTGCCCTCTTCACTTCCGGCAGGCGCTCCGCGGCGCGATCCGCTCACCCTCGGTCACGACGCGACCGCGCCCCATCTGCTCCCACCTCGCCGAACGCCCCCTCGCCGCACCCTACGGCGGGCACCGACCCGACGGTACGATGCCCTCGGTGCGACCTGTGGATGCTGCTCCGCGCACCGTTGCAACTCCGGTCCGCAGCACAGCGGTTCGACATGAGTCGGCCGGCGGGCGACGGCCCGGCGGCGAACCAGCGGGGGCACGGTTTGTGGGGGGACGGGATGGACTTCGGCACGCAGGGCCTCGAGGCCCCGGCCGACCTGGCCTGGCTGCGCGGTGTGGACGCGTACACCATGGGCGCGTACCCGCAGGCGGAGGAGGAGTTCCGGGCCGCGGTGCGGCTGGACCCCGCCATGGCCGACGGCTGGCTCGGGTTACACGCGCTGCGGGTGGACACGACGACCGCGCTGCTGCGGATGTTCCGGCACCGCGACCGCTTCGGCGAACAGCGCACCCGGCACCGGCGCACACTCAACTCCTGGTACTGGCTGGGCTGGTGGGTACAACCCGTGCTGGAGAGCCCGCGCGACCTGCTGCTCGCGCACGCCTCGCACTGGCTTGACGGCCGCCACGTCCCCGAGCTCGACCGCGCCCTCGCGGGCCTGCCCCCCATAGACACCGACCCCCAGGTACGTTTCCTGCACGCCTGCCGTGCCTATCTGGTCAAGGACTGGGAGCAGTTGGTACGGCACACCGACCCGCTGCTGGACGATCCGCTGCTCGGTATCGAGGCCGGCCTCTTCGGCGGTATGGCCCGGGTCCGCCTGGAGATGTACGGGCAGGCCGAGCCGCTGCTGTCGGCGGCCCTGATGCGCTGCCGCAGTGAACAGCCGCAGCGCAAGGAACTGCGCTACTGGCTCGCCCGAGCCCACGAGGGCACCGGCCGCTCCGCCGCCGCGCTCCCCCTGTACCGGGCGGTGCACCGCGTCGACCCGGCCTTCATGGACACCTCCGCCCGGCTCGCGGCGATCGCCGAGGGCGACGGATACGACGACTCCGCCGACTTCGCCTCGATCACGCTCACCGGTGCCGGGGACGTGGTCGACGGTCCCGACATGCTCGATCCGCTGTTCGGCACCGAAGGCCGGGACATGAGACTCCCCGACGCCGGGCCGCCCACCGGTCCCCCGCCGCCGGTCCCCGATCCGGCGGTACGGGAGAGGACCGTGCTGCCCTCCCAGCCGCTGCCCGCCGGTCCCACCGACCCCGGCTTACTGGAGCAGGCGCTCGCCGAGCTGGAGCGCATGGTGGGCCTGGAGCCGGTGAAGCGCCAGGTCAAGGCGTTGTCGGCACAGTTGAACATGGCCCGGCTGCGGGCCGGTCAGGGCCTGCCGGTGCAGCCGCCCAAGCGACACTTCGTCTTCTCCGGCCCCTCCGGCACCGGGAAGACCACGGTCGCCCGCATCCTGGGCCGGGTCTTCTACGCCCTCGGGCTGCTCGGCGGCGACCACCTCGTGGAGGCACAGCGGGCGGACCTGGTGGGCGAGTATCTCGGGCAGACCGCGGTGAAGGCCAACGAGCTGATCGACTCGGCGCTCGGCGGCGTGCTCTTCGTCGACGAGGCGTACTCGCTGTCCAACTCGGGTTACGGCAAGGGCGACGCCTACGGCGACGAGGCGCTCCAGGTGCTGCTGAAGCGGGCCGAGGACAACCGGGACCACCTGGTGGTGATCCTGGCCGGCTACCCGGAGGGCATGGACCGCCTCCTCGCCGCGAACCCCGGACTGTCCTCCCGCTTCACGACCCGCGTGGACTTCCCCTCGTACCGGCCCCTCGAACTCACCGCGATCGGCGAGGTGCTGGCCGCGGAGAACGGGGACGCGTGGGACCAGGAGTCGCTGGACGAGCTGCGGTCGATCGCGGGGCACGTGGTCGACCAGGGGTGGATCGACGAGCTGGGCAACGGGCGATTCCTGCGCACCCTGTACGAGAAGAGCTGCGCGTACCGGGACCTGCGGTTGTCCACCTGTCCGGGGGTGCTGTCGCGCGAGGACCTGGCCACGCTGCGGCTGCCGGATCTGATGCAGGCGTACGGAGAGGTGCTGTCGGGCAGGGGGCCGCAGGACCCGTCACCCATGTGACGGACCCCACGGCCTCGACGCGTCCGGCCGGCGGCTCAGCCGGCCAGTACCTCCTCACCGGAACGGGGCTCGGACATCACGGGCGCGAGCGGCAGCTCCCGGTGCGCCGGATCCGTCACCTCCCCGACCAGCAGCTCCAGTACGTCCTCCAGGGCGACCAGCCCCAGCACCCGCCCGGAACCGTCCGCCACCTGCGCCAGATGGGTGGCGGCCCGGCGCATGACGGTGAGCGCGTCGTCCAGGGGCAGCTCGGACCGGAGCGTCGTCATGGGCCGCCACAGATGCTGCGGAACGGCCCGCTCCGACTCCTCCAGGTCGAGGACGTCCTTCACATGCAGGTACCCCATGAAGGCCCCGTTCCCGGCGGCCACCGGGAAGCGGGAGTACCCGGTGCGGGCGGTCAGCTCGATGATCCGGCCGGGCGTCACCGCAGGGCTGACCGTGACCAGCGACTCGCGCCGCAGAAGCACGTCGGTGACCGGGCGCGAGCCCAGTTCCAGCGCGTCCTCCAGACGTTCGGCCTCCTCGGGGTCGAGCAGGCCGGCCTGACCGGCGTCCTCCACGAGCCGGTTGAGCTGCTCGCTGGTGAACACCGCCTCGACCTCGTCCTTGGGTTCGACCCGGAAGAGCCGCAGCACGCCCTGGGCGCAGGCGCCGAGGGCCACCGTGATCGGCCGGCAGACGCGGGCGAAGCCGACCAGGCCGGGGCTCAGCCACAGCGCCGCCCTCTCCGGCGCCGCCATCGCCAGGTTCTTCGGGAGCATCTCGCCGATCACGAGGTGGAAGAAGACGACAGTGGCGAGGGCGATGACGTACCCCAGCGGGTGGATCACCGCGTGCGGCATGTGGACCCAGCCGAAGACCGGTTCCAGCAGACGCGCCACCGTTGGCTCGGCGACCGCGCCCAGGGTCAGCGAACAGATGGTGATGCCGAACTGGGCGGCGGCCATCATCTGCGGCAGCCGTTCCAGTCCGTACAGCACCTGGCGGGCCCGGGTCGTGCCCAGCGGTTCGATCTGACTGCGGCGGACCGAGACCAGCGCGAACTCGGCGCCGACGAAGAAGCCGTTGGCGAGCACGAGCAGTGCCGCGAACAGCAGCTGGAGCACGCTCATCGCACGGCCTCCCTCACCGGGGCGGTGCGCACGATGCGCACCCGCTCGGCGCGGTAGTGCCCGATCTGGCGCACGGACAGCCGCCAGCCGGGCAGTTCGGCGCGGTCGCCGACGGCCGGGATCCGGCCGAGCAGGCCGGCGACCAGGCCGGCGACCGTCTCGTAGGGCCCCTCGGGCACGTCGAGGCCGATGCGCCGCAGGGCGTCGACCCGGCAGCTGCCGTCGGCGTCCCAGGCCGGGCGGCCGTCCTCCGGCGGGGCGGCGGCCAGTTCGGGCAGGTCGTGCCCGTCGTGCTCGTCCCGGACCTCGCCGACGAGTTCCTCGACGATGTCCTCCAGCGTGACGACACCGGCCGTGCCGCCGTACTCGTCGACGACGATCGCGATGGGCTGCTCACGGCGCAACCGGGCGAGCAGCGGCTGCACCGGCAGCGTCTCGGGGACCAGCAGCGGCGACTTGGCGATCCGGCCGACGGGGGTGCGCAGCCGCTCCGGCGCGGAGACGGCGAGCGCGTCCTTCAGGTGGACCATGCCGACGACCTCGTCGATCCGGTCCCGGTAGACCGGGAAGCGGGACAGCCCGGTGGCCCGGGTGAGGTTGACCACGTCCGCGGCGGTCGCCGAGGACTGCAGGGCGCTCACCTTCACGCGCGGGGTCATCACGTGCTGCGCGGTCAGCTCGCCGAGCGACAGCGTGCGCACGAAGAGGTCCGCGGTGTCCTGCTCCAGGGCTCCGGCGCGCGCGGAGTGCCGGGCCAGGGAGACGAGCTCCCCCGGGGTGCGGGCGGAGGCCAGCTCCTCGGTGGGCTCGACACCGAGGGCGCGGACGAGGCGGTTGGCGACGGAGTTCAGAGCGGCGATCACCGGCCTGAACGCGCGTGCGAACAGATGCTGCGGGCCGGCGACGAAGCGCGCGACCTGCATGGGGCGGGACACCGCCCAGTTCTTGGGGACGAGCTCACCGACCACCATCTGCACGGCCGAGGCCAGCAGCATGCCGATGGCCACAGCCACTCCGGACACCGCGCCCTCAGGGATGCCGACGGCCGTGAGGGGGCCGTCCAGCAACGCGGCGAGGGCCGGTTCGGCGAGCATGCCGACGACCAGGGAGGTGATGGTGATGCCGAGTTGGGTGCCGGAGAGCTGGAACGACAGCTCCTTCAGCGACTCGACGACCCGGTGGGCCCGCCGGTCGCCCTCGGCGGCGGCCTTCTCGGCGTCCGGGCGATCGACCGTCACGAGGCCGAACTCGGCCGCGACGAAGAAGCCGTTGGCGAGGATGAGCAGGAACGCGGCTGCCAGAAGCAGCAAGGGGAGGGTCATGATGCCGCCGCCTCCGCGCTGTGTCGGCAGGGGGCGGCGCAGGTACTACAGGACGATCCGTCCATCGCCGGAGAGGGTCACTCCTCGGGTCGCAGGAACCCCTGTCCACCAGGCCGGCACAACAGGGGCGGAGGCGTCACGAAAAACGCCTCCGCCAACAGATTAATCAAGACACCGACCGGTTCGGCAGGGTGAAGTGCTCCGAGTCAGGCCCGATGTTCCCCGGAACGGGCCTCGACCAGCGTCCGCAGCGCCCGCGCGTCGGCGATGGCCTGCGCCTTGGCGATGCCGGGCTGGATGCCGATCGCGGCCAGGCTGGTGCCGTCGCTGAGGTCCAGGAACACCCACGGGTCGCCGACCCGCAGATGCACCTGCACGATCTCGGCCCACTCAAGGCGGCGCGTGCTGGCGAAGTTCACGACGGTGACGCCGGTCTCGTCCGCGACGACCTTCGGGCGGGCGAGCATCAGCGCCACGCCCGCCAGCATGGCGGCCGTGAAGATGAAGCTGAGCCGCTCACCGGGGCCGAGCCGGTCCAGCAGCAGGGCGATCGTCGACACGACGACGAAGGTCACGACGGCTGCGGTGAGCAGCACGGCGCGGGTGCGGCCCGGCCGGAAGGTGACGGGCAGCGTGGGCAGATCCGACATGGGGTGCGGTGTCTCTCAGAGGCGGCAGGCGTGGATGGCGGTGGTCAGGATGGCCCGGGCGCCGATCTCGTAGAGGTCGTCCATGATCCGCTGGGCGTCCTTGGCGGGGACCATGGCCCGGACGGCGACCCAGCCCTCGTTGTGCAGCGGCGAGATGGTCGGCGACTCCAGGCCGGGCGTGAGCGCGACGGCCTTCTCCAGCTGCTCCACGCGGCAGTCGTAGTCCATCATCACGTACGTCCGTGCCACCAGGACGCCCTGGAGCCGGCGCAGGAACTGCTGCACCTTGGGCTCCTCGCCGTCCGCGCCGGTACGGCGGATGACGACGGCCTCGGACTTCATGATCGGCTCCCCGACGACCTCCAGGCCCGCGTTGCGCAGGCTGGTGCCGGTCTCGACGACGTCCGCGATGACCTGGGCCACGCCGAGCTGGATGGCCGTCTCGACGGCGCCGTCGAGGTGGACGACGGAGGCGTCGATGCCGTTGTCGGCGAGGTGCCGGGCGACGATGCCCTCGTAGGAGGTGGCGACCGTCATGCCCTTGAGGTCCGCCAGGCCGCCGAGGGTGCCGGGCTTGGTGGCGTAGTGGAAGGTGGAGCGGGCGAAGCCGAGCGGCAGGATCTCCTCGGCGTCGGCGGCGGAGTCGATCAGCAGGTCGCGGCCGGTGATGCCGATGTCGAGCTTCCCGGAGGCGACGTAGATCGCGATGTCCCGGGGGCGGAGGTAGAAGAACTCGACGTCGTTCACCGGGTCGACGATCCGCAGCTCCTTGGACTCGCGGCGCTGCTGGTAGCCGGCCTCATGCAGCATGTCCGCCGCAGGGCCGGAGAGGGAACCCTTGTTGGGGACGGCGATGCGCAGCATGAGGTCGGCTTCCTTCGTTCGGGGTGTTTCGCTGTGTGCTGTGGGGCGGGCTCAGAGATGGGCGTAGACGTCGTCGAGGGAGATCCCGCGCGCGACCATCATCACCTGGACGTGGTACAGCAGCTGCGAGATCTCCTCGGCGGCCGCCTCCTTGCCCTCGTACTCGGCGGCCATCCAGACCTCGGCGGCCTCTTCGACGACCTTCTTGCCGATGGCGTGGACGCCCTTCTCGACCAGCTCCGCGGTGCGGGAGGTGGCGGGATCGCCGTGGGCGGCCTTGTGCTGGAGCTCGGTGAAGAGCTCCTCGAACGTCTTCTTGGACATGGTGACGCCCACTCTACGGGTTGTGCCGCGCGACCTAACGCCAGGGTTCAGATACTGAACGGAGCGTAGCCGCGGTCGCCACCGCCGCCGTCACCGCCTCGTGCCCCTTGTCCTCCTGGGAGCCCTCCAGACCGGCCCGGTCCAGGGCCTGCTCCTCGGTGTCGCAGGTGAGGACGCCGAAGCCGACGGGGACGCCGGTGTCGACGGACACCTGGGTCAGGCCCTGGGTGACGCCCTGACACACGTACTCGAAGTGGGGGGTGCCGCCGCGGATGACGACTCCGAGGGCGACGATCGCGTCGTAGCCGCGGCCCGCGAGGACCTTGGCGACGACCGGGAGTTCCCAGCTGCCGGGGACCCGCAACAGGGTCGGTTCGTCGATGCCCAGATCGTGCAGGGCGCGTAGCGCCCCGTCCACCAGGCCGTCCATCACCTTCTCGTGCCATTGCGCCGCGACGACGGCGACCCGAAGGTCACCCACATTGCGTACGGACAGTTCCGGTGCGCCCTTGCCGCTCACGATTCTCCTCGGTTGTTCTCTTACTGGTCGCCGCAGCTGGTCACGGCAGGCGTGTCCAGCCAGGGCAGGTCGTGGCCCATTCGGTCCCGCTTGGTGCGCAGGTACCGGAGGTTGTGCTCGCCCGCCTGTACGGGCATCGGCTCGCGCTCGGTGACGTCGATGCCGTGCCGGACGAGCGCGTCCGTCTTCTCGGGGTTGTTGGTCATCAGGCGGACGCTGCGCACGCCGAGGTCCGCCAGGATCTGCGCCCCGGCCGCGTAGTCGCGGGCGTCGGCGGGCAGACCCAGTTCCAGGTTGGCGTCGAGGGTGTCCCGGCCGCGCTCCTGGAGCTCGTACGCCCGGAGCTTGGACAGCAGGCCGATGCCGCGGCCCTCGTGTCCGCGCAGGTAGACCACCACACCGCGGCCCTCGGCCTGGATGCGCTCCAGGGAAGCCTCCAGCTGGGGGCCGCAGTCGCAGCGCAAGGAGTGGAAGACGTCGCCGGTGAGGCATTCGGAGTGGAGGCGGACCAGGACGTCCGCGCCGTCGCCGAGGTCGCCGTGCACGAGGGCGACGTGCTCGACACCGTCGACGATGGAGCGGTAACCGTACGCCGTGAAGGTGCCGTGGACGGTGGGGAGCCGGGTCTGGGCCTCGCGGCGGACGGTGGGCTCGGAGCTGCGGCGGTAGGCGATCAGATCCTCGATGGAGATGATCGTCAGGCCGTGCTTGCGGGCGAACGGGACCAGCTCGGGCAGGCGCAGCATCTGGCCGTCCTCGCCGGCGATCTCGACGATCGCGCCGGCCGGACGCAGGCCCGCGAGGCGGGCGAGATCGACCGCGGCCTCGGTGTGGCCGTTGCGCGTGAGGACGCCGCCGGACCTGGCGCGCAGCGGGAAGATGTGGCCGGGCCGGACGAGGTCGGTGGGCTCGGCGGTGCCGCTCGCGAGCAGGCGCAGCGTGGCCGCCCGGTCGGAGGCGGAGATGCCGGTGGTCACACCGTGCGCGGCGGAGGCGTCCACGGAGACGGTGAAGGCGGTCTTCATCGACTCCGTGTTGTCCTCGACCATCTGCGGGAGCCGCAGCCGGTCCAGTTCCTCGGCCTCCATGGGGGCGCAGATCAGCCCGCGGCACTCGCTCATCATGAAGGCGATGATCTCGGGGGTCGCCTTCTCGGCGGCGATGACGAGGTCGCCCTCGTTCTCGCGGTCCTCGTCGTCGACGACCACGACCGGGCGCCCGGCCGCGATGTCGGCGACGGCCTGCTCCACGGGATCGAGGGTGAGGTCGACCGGATCTTCGGCGTATTCGGTGTATTCGGTGCTGTACAGGACGGGGGCCGCGGTCATGCCGGTGCTCCTTCCAGGACGGGCCGCGTGTCCCTGCGGGAGCGCAGCCACCAGTCGCGCATGCCCCACAGGACGAGTGCGCCGTAGATGACGTAGACGAAGCCGGAGAAGGCGAAGCCGTTGGCGAAGTTCAGCGGCACGCCGACCAGGTCGACGAGCAGCCAGGCGAACCAGAACTCGACCATGCCGCGCGCCTGGGCGTACATGGCGACGACGGTGCCGACGAAGATGTAGGCGTCCGGCCAGGGGTCCCAGGACAGGGACGGGTAGGCGGTGAACAGGCCGCCGACCGCGAGGGTGCCGAGCGCCGCCGCGCCGAGCAGCGCACCACGCTCGCGCCAGGTGGCGAAGCGGACGGCGACAGAGCCGTCCTGCGCCTGCTGCCGGCCGCGGTTCCACTGCCAGAAGCCGAAGCCGGCGACGAGCATGACGACGATCTGCTTGCCCGCGCTGCCCGAGAGGTGGGCGGTGGCGAAGGCCGCGAAAAGGACCAGGCCGGAGACGAACTGGGCGGGCCAGGTCCAGATCGAGCGGCGCCAGCCGAGCGCCAGGGCGAACAGACCGATCACGTTGCCGATCATGTCCGACCACTTGATGTGCTGTCCGAAGAGCGTGAACGCCTCGGAGTTGAGCCAGTTCACCGGGCGGCCCCCTGACCGGCCATCAGCCGCTCCACGTACTTGGCGATGACGTCGACCTCGAGGTTGACCGGGTCGCCGGGCTGCTTGAGTCCCAGGGTGGTCAGGGCGAGGGTGGTGGGGATCAGGCTGACGGTGAAGAAGTCCGGGCCTGCCTCGACGACGGTCAGGCTGATGCCGTCGACGGTGATGGAGCCCTTCTCCACGACATAGCGCGCGAGATCCGCCGGGAGCGAGATCTTGACGATCTCCCAGTGCTCGGAGGGGGTGCGCTCCAGCACGGTGCCGGTGCCGTCGACGTGGCCCTGCACGATGTGGCCGCCCAGACGGGCGCCCACGGCGGTGGGCCGTTCGAGGTTGACGCGGGAGCCCACGGTGAGGACGCCCAGGCTGGAACGCTTGAGGGTCTCGGCCATGACGTCGGCGGTGAACTCGTCGCCCTCGTGTTCGACGACCGTGAGACACACGCCGTTGACGGCGATGGAGTCGCCGTGCTGTGCCCCTTCGGTGACGACGGGGCCACGGAGCCGGAAGCGGGAGGCGTCGCCGAGGTTCTCGACGGCGGTGATCTCGCCCAGCTCTTCGACGATTCCGGTGAACACTTCCCGGGTCCTCCTGCCATTTCGGGCACGGACTCCGGGGCTGTCGAGACGACAGGATCACGAGCGAGGACACCGGGGCGACGCCGGACGGACTCGCCCCGCAACGGGACGATCACGGTCGGCGGCGCGCACGAATGCCCGCTCGCCGCGCACTGCCTCCCATCCGGACTTTAACCGTCGGTCCAGGAATTTCACCTGGTCAACCGGTCGCTGGAGGCGACCGGGTCGCGGACTGTAACCGCCGGTTCGGACTTTCACCGACCCCGGAGTGCGCTGCTACTGGTACAGGGCCAGTGTGCCACGACCGATCGAGGTCCATACAGACGCGCGATGTGGGGTGGCTCACAGGCCACGTCGATGGACTTCGCCGACGGGCCGCGTCGCGCTCCAACTCCCGCAAACGGATGCCCGCTTGAAATTGGTACAGACCTATTGACGCACTGGTCTAGTCCTCTCTAGGGTCTGCGCAACTCCGTGGAGAGGAACCGATCGTGCTGTCCCCCTCACGTCACAGATCCAGACCTGCCCTCCTCGCCGCCGCCGGGGCGGTCGCCGGCCTCGTCCTCGCGAGCCTCCCCGCCACCGTCTCGCACGCCGCCGACCAGGAGTCCTGCCGCCCCGAGGGCCTGTACCGGACCACCGGCGTGGACGTCCCCTACTGCTCGGTCTACGACTCGGCCGGCCGGGAGAGGATGGGCGCCGACCACCAGCGCCGGGTGATCGGCTACTTCACCGGCTGGCGCACCGGCAAGGACGGCACGCCCGCCTATCTGGCCTCGGACATCCCGTGGGACAAGATCACCCACATCAACTACGCCTTCGCGCACGTCGACGGCGGCAACGAGATCTCCGTCGGGACGGACGGCGCCACGAACCCGGCGACCGGAATGACCTGGCCGGGCGTCACCGGGGCCGAGATGGACCCGGCGCTCCCCTACAAGGGCCACTTCAACGTGCTGAGCAGATTCAAGAAACAGCACCCGGACGTCAAGACGCTGATCTCGGTCGGCGGCTGGGCCGAGACCGGCGGCCATTTCGACGACAACGGCACCCGGGTGAACTCCGGCGGCTTCTACTCGATGGCCACGAACGCCGACGGGTCGGTCAACCAGGCCGGCATCGACACCTTCGCCGATTCGGCGGTCGACTTCCTCAGGAAGTACGGCTTCAACGGCGTCGACATCGACTACGAGTACCCGACGACCATGAACGACGCGGGCCACCCGCTCGACTGGCCGATCGCCAACGCCCGCCGGGCCGGTCTGGTCAAGGGCTACGCCGCCCTGATGAAGACCCTGCGCGAGAGACTCGACCGCGCCGGCGCGGCGGACGGCCGGCACTATCTGCTGACGGTGGCGGCGCCGTCGTCCGGATACCTGCTGCGCGGCATGGAGACCTTCCAGGTCCAGAAGTACCTGGACTACGTCAACATCATGTCGTACGACCTGCACGGGGCCTGGAACGAGTACGTGGGCCCGAACGCCTCGCTCTTCGACGACGGTAAGGACGCGGAACTCGCGGCGGCGGGCGTCTACTCCACGTCCCAGTACGGCGGCATCGGCTATCTGAACACCGACTGGGCGTACCACTACTTCCGCGGCTCGATGCCGGCCGGGCGCATCAACATCGGCCTGCCCTACTACACCCGGGGGTTCAAGAACGTCACCGGCGGCACCGACGGTCTCTGGGGCAGGGCCCCCACCACGAACTGCCCGGCCGGTTCCGGTCTGACCAAGTGCGGTGACGGCGCGGTCGGCATCGACAACCTGTGGCACGACAAGGACGACAACGGCAGGGAGTCGCCCGCCGGTTCCAACCCGATGTGGCACGCCAAGAACCTGGAGAAGGGGGTCGTCGGCGACTACGTGACGCGGTACGGCCTCCCCGCCGGGACGACGCTGACCGGGACGTACGCCCGGAAGTACGACGCCACGCTGGTCGCGCCCTGGCTGTGGAACGCCGAGAAGAAGGTCTTCCTGTCCACGGAGGACGAGCAGTCCGTGCGCGCCAAGGCGGACTACGTGGTCGACCGGGGCATCGGCGGCACGATGATCTGGGAGCTGGCCGGCGACTACGGGTGGAACGCGGCCAAGGGACAGTACGAGCCGGGGTCGACGCTGACGACCGCGATGTACGAGAAGTTCAAGTCGGCCTCCCCGTACGGCGCGAAGCGGTCGACGATCGATCTGCCGGCCGAGGCGCTGAACATCGACGTGGAGTTCGGGCAGTTCCCGCTCGGCGACTCCAACTACCCCATCAGCCCCAAGCTGAAGATCACGAACCGGACGAGCACGACGCTGCCCGGCGGTACGGAGTTCCGGTTCGACTACGGCACCTCGGCGCCCGGCAACGCCAAGGACCAGTCGGGGTGGGGCACTTCGGTGATCCGCAGCGATCACACCGGGCCGAACGTCGGCGGCCTGAAGGGCGACCACCACCGGGTCTCGCTGAAGCTTCCGGGCTGGCAGACGCTGGCGCCGGGCGCCTCGGTGGAGCTGGACCTCGTGTACTACCTGCCGGTGTCGACGCCGTCGAACTGGACGGTGACCTTCGGCGGGAAGACGTACGCGCTGGCGGCGGACCTGGCGCGCGGGACGACGGTGGTGGAACCGGGGACGGGGACACCCACGCCGACGCCGACGCCCACGGCGAGCCCGACGGGCGGCACGGGGCAGTGCACGGCTCCGGCATGGAACGCCGTGACCGAGTACGGCGGAGGTGGCACGGTGGCCCATCGTGGGCACTCGTGGAAGGCCAAGTGGTGGACGAGGGGCGAGGAGCCCGGCACCACCGGTGAATGGGGGGTCTGGCAGGACCTCGGCGCCTGCTGACCCCGCTCGGAACGGGCCCGGCGGCGGTGACGACGGCCCTTGCCCGCCGCCGGGTCTCCCAAGGACCCGCGGGTCTCCCAGGGACGCCTGACAGGGGTGCGCGCCCGTGGAATGCCGTCTGTCGCGGTTGTCCCATTTCAGGAGGGCTACTCGGTTCCAGCCGGCGAAGGGCGCTCCACCCGGGGCGCGAGGCGTCCGAAGGGACTGAGCCATGACCACGATCCTGGTGACCGGCGGTACCGGAACCCTCGGCCGAGTCGTCAGCGAACGGCTGCGCGCGGACGGGCACGAGGTGCGGGTACTCAGCCGGCACGCCCAGCCGTACGCCGTGGACCTGCGCCAGGGCGGCACCGTGCTGGACAAGGCCGTCGCGGGCGTGGAAACGGTCGTGCACTGCGCGAGCACTCCGGGCGGCGGTGACGAGGAGGCGACCGCGCATCTGATCGCGGCGGCGCGGCGGGCCGGGGTGGGCCATCTGGTCTACATCTCGATCGTCGGGGTCGACCGGGTGCCGCTCGGCTACTACCGGACGAAGCTCGCCGTGGAGCGGCTGATCGAGGAGTCGGGTCTTGGCTGGACCCTGCTGCGCACCACGCAGTTCCACGATCTGCTCGTCCGGGTGTTCGACACCCTGGCCAGACCGCCGGTGCTGATGCTGCCGGCCGGGCTGAAGGACCAGCCGATCGAGGTGGAAGAGGTCGCGGAGCGGCTCGCGGAGCTGGCGGCGGGCGGGCCGGCGCGGCGGGTCCCGGACATGGGCGGCCCGGAGGTGCGCACCTTCGAGTCGCTGGCCCGTACGTACCTCAGGGCCACGGGCCGCCGGCGCCGGATCGTGAACGTGCCGCTGTGGGGCCGGACGTACGGCGCCTTCCGCGGCGGCGGGCATCTGGCGCCGGAGCAGGCCGTCGGGAAGCGCACGTTCGAGGAGTACGTCGCGGTGCGCATCGAGGGCGGCCGGAGGGCGTGACGCCTACCGCCCCGGGGGTGCGAAGAGCTCGTCCTGGGCCCGGTCGCGCGCCGTCAGCAGTGCGCCGCGCAGTACGGCACCGCCGCCAAGGACACTGGCCCGCACATCGGTGACCAGCGGCGACATTCGCCGCACCCGCTCCCCGACCAGCCCGGCGAGCACCTCGCCACCGGCCTGCCCGACCTCCCCACCGAGCACCACGCACCCGGGATCCAGCACGGCGGCGACGGAGGCCGCCCCGAGAGCGAGCCGTTCGGCGAGCACATCGAGGAAACGGCCGGCGGCGTCGGCGGGGGCCCCGGACACGACGGCGGGGGACGCGGACCCCTCAAGGCGGGCGCCGGACAGGTCAGCACGAGTCCCGTACGCCTCGGCGGGGGCCCCGGACACGACGGCGGGGGTTCCGGGCACGCCGGCGGGGGTTCCGGACAGGTCAGCACGAGTCCCGTACGCCTCGGCGGGGGCCCGGGACACGACGGCGGGGGTTCCGGGCACGCCGGCGAGGGTTCCGGGCACGCCGGCGCGGACTCCGGACAACTCCACGCGGGCTCCGGACACGTCGAATGCCGCGCCCGCGTCACCGTGACCCGCCGCAGCCCCCGCACCCGCCGCAGCCCCTGCATCCCCCGCACCCGCCGCACGCCCCGCAGCCGCACCGCCGGCCACCCCCACGGCCCTCCGCACCACCTCCGCCGCCCCCAGTCCCCGGCCGTCCGCGGTCACCCGCACCCCACACTCCTCCGCCAGGGCCACGATCGCCCCGGCCGACGCCAGCGAGTGGAAGCCGCCCGCGCAGTCCGTCGCCGTCGGCACCCCGCCCGTCCCCGGCACCGGCAGGAACCCGATCTCGCCGGTGCCTCCGGACGCGCCGCGCCGCAGCGATCCGTCCAGCACCACCGCCGCCCCCGTGCCCTGCCCCAGCCACAGCAGCACGAAGGTGTCCCGGTCCCGGGCGGCACCCTCGCGCTGCTCCGCAAGCGCCGCGAGGTTGGTCTCGTTCTCGACGATGACCCGGGCGTCGGGTAGGCGTTCCTGAAGGGCCGCGACGAGGCGCCGGTGCCAGGCGGGCAGGCCGGTGGAGTCGCGGAGTTCGCCGGTGGCCGGGTCGATCAGGCCCGGCGCGCCGATGCCGACGGTGTGCAGCCTCCCCCACGCTCGAACGCCCTCGCGCGAGGGCGCCCCCACCGCCCCCGCCTCCGTCGCCGCCCGCTCCACCAGGGCGACCGCCTGCTCCACCGCGGGCCCGGTGCCCGTGTCGTCGCCGATCGGCACGGACGCCTCGGCGAGCACCCGTCCGAGCAGGTCGGAGACGGTCACGGAGACGCCCTCCGTGCGGACGTCGAGGGCGGCCAGGTACGCCCGGTCGGCGACGATGCCGTACAGCTTGGCGTTGGGACCGCGCCGCAGCTCACCGGCCTCGCCGACCACCTCGATCAGGCCGGCGGCGGTGAGTCGTTCGACCAGGTCGGCGACGGTCGGCCGGGACAGGCCGGTCAACTGCTTCAGCTGCCCGGCCGTCAACGGCCCCTCCTGCTGCAACAGCCGCAGGGCGAGCCGGTCGTTGATGGCTCGGGCGGTGCTCGGGGATGCGGGCATGCCGGGATCCTTCCAGACGGGCCTGTCGCCCCGCCTCGCCCTCTATCTATCAGGCAGGGTCCCTGATAATTTACCGCCGGACGCGATCGGCGCCAGGACACGACAAGGGGCGGGAACATGAAGGACGTGGTCTACCAGCACCGCGAGGTGATACGCGCCCGGTACGCCGTGGCGGCCGTGTTCGCCGTGCACGGCGCGGTCACCGGCTCGTTCGCCACCCGGGTCCCCTGGATCCAGGACCACGCCTCGGTGAGCCCCGGCCAGCTCGGCCTCGCACTCGCCTTCCCCGCCCTCGGCGCGTCCGTCGCGATGCCGCTCGCGGGCCGGATCAGCCACCGCTTCGGCGCCCGTACCGCCCTGCGCGGACTGCTCGCCCTGTGGACGCTGTCACTGCTCCTGCCGTCCCTGGCGCCCGATCTCCTCGCGCTGTGCCTGGCACTGTTCACCTTCGGCGCCACGGCCGGCATGGCGGACGTCGCGATGAACGCGCTCGGCGTGGAGATCGAGAACCGCCTGGGCCGCTCCATCATGTCCGGCCTGCACGGCATGTGGAGCGCGGGCGCCCTGATCGGCTCGGCCGGCGGCACGCTCGCGGCGCACCTGGGCACCGACGCCCGGCTGCACCACGCGCTGGCGGCCGCCTGTCTCACTCTGCTCGGCCTGATCGCCTGCACCTGGGTGCTGGACCTCCAGCCCGCCGAAAACGAGGAGCCCCCGCCGCGCTTCGCACTGCCGCCGAGGTCGGCGCTGCTGATCGGCGCGGTCGGCTTCTGCGCGGTGTTCGCGGAAGGCGCGAGCCTGGACTGGTCGGCGGTCTACCTGAAGGACGAACTCGGCACGTCGGCCGGTCTCGCGGCGGCCTCGACGACCGGCTTCACGCTCACGATGGCGATCGCCCGGCTCGCGGGTGACAAGGTGGTGGACCGCTACGGCTCCGTCCGCACGGTCCGTGTCGGTGGTGTCCTCGCCTTCGTGGGCGGTCTGCTGATCGTCCTCGCCCACCACCCGGCGATGGCCATGTCCGGCTTCGCGCTCATGGGCCTGGGCATCGCGGTGGTCGTCCCGCTGTGCTTCGCGGCGGCGGGCCGCAGCGGCCCGAACCCGAGCCTGGCCATCGCGGGCGTCGCCACCATCACGTACACCTCCGGCCTGGTGGCCCCGAGCGCGATCGGCACGCTGGCGCAGGCGACGAGCCTGGTGGTGTCGTTCACGCTGGTGACCCTCCTGTCGGGCGGGCTCGCCGTCTTCGCCGGCGTGCTGCGCTCCGGCGACCGGGACCGTCCGAAGGTCGTGACCGGCGGCCCACGTGTACGGAGCACCCGCGACCAGCCCTGACAATGGTCCGGCACTGCACGTACGACGAAAGCGACACCTCACATGGATCTCGGCGTCCGCTGGAAACTGCACGGCGACGGACGCACCCCGGCACCCGGAGCGGTGGTCCGGCCCGACGAGCGGCTGTCCTGGCCGCGCACCGTCGGGCTCGGCGCCCAGCACGTGGTGGCCATGTTCGGGGCATCCTTCGTGGCACCGGTCCTGATGGGCCTGGACCCCAACCTCGCGATCATGATGTCCGGCGTCGCGACCGTCATCTTCCTGCTCGCCACCCGTGGCCGGGTGCCCAGCTACCTCGGCTGCTCCCTGTCGTTCGTCGGCGTCGCGGCGGTGATCCGGGCCCAGGGCGGCACGAGCGCCACCGTGACCGGCGCGGTCCTGGTGGTCGGCGCCGCGCTCTTCCTCGTGGGACTGGCCGTGCAGCGCTTCGGCGCCCGGATCATCCACGCGGCGATGCCGCCGATCGTGACCGGCGCGGTGGTGATGCTGATCGGCTTCAACCTCGCCCCCGTCACGGCGACCACGTACTGGCCGCAGGACCAGTGGACGGCCCTGCTGGTGATGGCCTGCACCGGTCTGGCCGTCGTCTGTCTGCGTGGTTTCTGGTCCCGCATCGCGATCTTCCTCGGGCTGCTCTTCGGCTACGCCATCTCCTGGGTCTTCGACCGGATCTTCGGCCCCATCCACTCGGTCGACGCGAGCGGCAAGCTCACCGACCACTTGCGCCTGGACCTCTCGGCCGTCGCCGACGCCGACTGGATCGGCCTGCCCGCCTTCCACGGGCCGTCGTTCGAGTGGTCGGCGATCCTCGTCGCGCTGCCCGTCGTGATCGCGCTGGTCGCGGAGAACGCCGGGCACGTCAAGGCGGTCGGCGAGATGACCGGCGACCCGCTCGACGACAAGCTCGGCACGACGATCGCCGCCGACGGCGTCGGTTCGATGCTGTCCACCGCGGTCGGCGGCCCGCCCAACACGACGTACTCCGAGAACATCGGCGTCATGGCCGCGACCCGCGTCTACTCGACGGCCGCCTACTGGGCCGCCGCCGGTTTCGCCCTGCTGTTCGGTCTCTGCCCGAAGTTCGGCGCGGTGGTGGCCGCTGTCCCGGGCGGTGTCCTCGGCGGCATCACCGTCATCCTGTACGGCATGATCGGCCTGCTCGGCGCCCAGATCTGGCTCAGCGCGAAGGTGGACCTGCGCAATCCGCTCAACCTCGTACCGGCCGCCGCGGGCATCATCATCGGCGTCGGCAACGTCTCGATGGAGTTCACCGACACGTTCTCGCTGAGCGGCATCGCCCTCGGCACGCTCGTCGTCATCGTCGGCTACCACGCGCTGCGCGCGTTCGCCCCGGCCCACCTCAAGAAGCAGGGACCGCTCCTGGACGAGGGCACGTCCAGCTACGACGACGCCACGTCATAGGCGCAGGCGTGGCTACGACGACGCCAGGTCGAAGGCGTATGACGGCGAGAAGGTGCCCGGTGTCCCCTTGGCACCCGTCCGACTCCCCCGGCAGCTTGACCCACAGGTACGCGTCGATGCGCTCCTCGCCGGTGTGCAGGGAGGGCGACCGGCCGATCCTCCGTCCCTCCGGGTCGCACCAGGCGCCGTCCGCCGGTGCCCCGTTGCCATTGCGGCTGGTGCCGATGACGGCGCCGAGGTCCTCCGGCCCGCCGAGGGCGTCCAGCACCCGCCGGTCGTAGGGGATCTCGTCGGCGGTGCGGTGGAAGTTGGAGACGTTGCTGAAGACGGGGAAGCCGAGACCCCGGGCGCCACGGGCAGCCTCTCCGGGCGGGGCGACGCGGACGGCCGCGCCGGTCAGGCCCGGTCGGAGTCCTCACCCCGGTCGCCCGCCGGGTCCAGTGCGGTCAGCACCCCGGTGAGGGCGCCTAGGGCGACCACGACGGAGGCCGCCGCCACCATCGCGTTGCGCCGCGCGGCCCGCCTGCGCTCGGCCCGCCGGGCGGCCAGACGCCGGACACGTGAGCCGGACACGGTGCCGCTCCCCCCTCGTGCTCTCCCCCGCACTTCCCCCGGGCGTGGCCGCCGCGTTCGCCCGTTCCGGGGAACCGCCGGGCTCGCCGCCACGCCGGCCAGCCCAGGGCTGGGACCCTGCCCCCATGACGCAGTTGGAAGAGTTCACCACTCCCGTGGACGCGGTCGTCTCCCGGATGCGCGTGCTGGCCGCGACCCTGCCCGCTCGGGACGGGGTCGCGGTCTTCAACCGTGTCTACCTCGCCGTCACCGAGTCCGTCGGCCACCGCATCGAGACCGGGGCCTTCACCGACGTCCGGGCCGCGACCACGCTGGACGTACGGTTCGCGGAGCGCTACCTCGCGGCCGTCGACGCGGCCACGGCGGACGGGCGTCCACCCGCCTGCTGGCGACCCCTCTTCCAGTTCCGCCGTCATCCCGGCGTACGGCCGCTGCAGTTCGCGCTCGCGGGCATCAACGCGCACATCGGGCATGATCTGGCGCTCGCCGTCGTGGACGCCTGCCGTACGCTCGACTGCGACCCGGCCGAGCTGGAGGACGAGTTCGACCGCGTGGGCGACCTCCTCGTGACGCTGGAGGAGCGCATCCGCGAGGATCTGATGCCGGGTCCCGACCTGCTCCAGATCGCCGACCCGCTCACCCATCTGCTCGGCGCGTGGAGCCTGGAGCGCGCCCGGGACGCCACCTGGTCGGCCGCGCGGGCCCTGTGGGCGCTGCGCCGGCTTCCCGACCTCGCCACCGAGTTCACAGACCGCCTGGACGCGGCGGTGGGCTTCGCGGGCCGCATGCTGCTCACCCCGCTTCCCGACTGACGACCCGGCAGTCCTCGACGTCCCCGGCCACCGCACGCGGAACTCCCGTGCCCCCGCCGTACGTCGGCTGTCGGCTGTCGGGTACTTCCTACTGCGAAGGAGCACAAGGGTTGGCGATCCGGCTCGGCCTCGGCCTCCCCCAGATGCGGCGGTACGAGCCGAGCGCGGCAAGTTCCTGGACGAGCTGATCGCCGTGTGCCGGGCGGTCTGAGGCCCGGACCCGGTCGAGTACGACGGGCGGGACACGAAGATCGCACCGGCCCTCGTCGGCTTGGAGCCCGCCCGGCCGATCCCCGTCCCGCTGGCCGCGAGCAGCCCCAAGGCGCTGCGCCGGCTCGTCGACCACGCCGACGGCTGGGTGCCGGTGGGCATGTCGTCCGACGACTGGCCGCGCAGTGGGGCCGGCTGCGGGAGCCGGCGGAGGAGCGCGGCCGCACGGAGGCGATCCGGACGGTGGTGCGCGTGAACGCCATGCACTCGCCCAAGGCCTACGAGGGATCGGACCGGCTGCCCTTCCAGGGCGGCGTCGAGCAGATCGTCGAGGACCTGGTGCCCTATGCCGGGGTCGGCGTGGAGGAGTCCTGGTGGACCTCCAGGGCACCCCGAGGGACGGCGAGGAGCTCAAGGACGTGGTCGCGCAGGTGTACGAGCAGGCCCGCGCGGCCGGGGTCTGACCTCAGTCCTCCGGGAGCTCCACCGGCGCGATCTCGTCGTAGACGTCGCCGGGGCCCGGGTTGGCCGCGTCGGTCTCCCCGCCGAAGTGGTGCATGACGCCCCAGACCGCGTTCAGCGCGGTCTGGACGGCGCCCTCGGCCCAGCCGGCCGTCCAGGAGATGTCGTCACCGGCGAGGAAGACGCCCCGCTTGTCCTCGGGCAGCCGGTCCTGCATGAAGTGCGTGAACAGGCGCCGCTGGTAGCGGTAGTGGCCCGGCAGGTTGGCCTTGAACGCGCCCATGAAGTAGGGCTCGTTCTCCCAGGAGACGGTCACCGGGTTGCCGATGATGTGCTTGCGGATGTCGACCTTCGGGTAGATCTCGCCGAGCGACTTCAGCATCACCTCCATCCGCTCGTTCGCGGACAGCGGCAGCCACTTCAGGCTGTCGTCGCACCAGGTGTAGGACAGGCAGATCACGGCCGGCTTGTCGGGGCCGTCGTCCAGCAGGTAGGTCCCCCGCGTCATGCGGTCGGTGAGCGTCATCGACATGACGTCACGTCCGGTCGGATCGCCCTTGTCGTCGACGGCCTTGTCCAGCCAGAACGGCCGGTCCACGGGGACGAAGAGCTTGGACGACTCCATGTAGTGGGTGCGCTCGATGGCGGTCCAGTGGTCGATCGGGAAGAGCGAGTCGTCGCACTGGATCTTGGAGAGCAGCATCCATGACTGGGCGGTGAAGATCGCCGCCCGGAAGGTGCGGATGTCGCCGTTCGCGTCGGTCACCGTGATGTGGTTGCCGGCGGTGCGGTGCAGCCGGGTCACGGCCGGGCGGGGCTCGCCGCCCTCGTGCAGCGAGGCCAGCGACGTGCCGTACGGCCAGTGCACGATCTTCTCCGGCTCGCGCTCCCACAGCCGCAGCGGCAGCTGCTGTGAGCCGCCGACGATACCGCGGTGGTGGTCGTCGGCCTCGGTGTAGACGACCCGCAGGATCTCCAGGATGGAGTTGGGGAAGTCGGTGTCCCAGCCGCCGGTGCCGAAGCCGACCTGGCCGAAGATCTCCCGGTGCCGGAAGGACTTGAAGGCGTCGGAGTCGCACAGGAAGCCGTAGAAGGTCTGGTTGTCGAGCTTCTCGACGAGCTGGGCCCAGATCTCGCGGATGCGCGGGACGTCGCGCTCACGCATCGCCCGGTTCATGTCGGAGAAGTCGGCGCCCTCTTCGAGGCACCGGTTCCACGCCTCGGCCACGTCGCGGTAGACCTGCGGCAGGTCGTCGACGGTCTCGGCGTAGTGCGACTCGCCCTTGAGGTCGACGACGGTCGACGGGGTTCCCTCGGCCAGGGGGTTGGGGAAGGGGCGCGTCCGAAGGCCGACGAGGTCGATGTAGTGCTGGAGGGCGGTGGAGGACGGCGGGAAGCGCATCGCGCCCATCTCGGCGGTCAGCGAGGGGTCGCAGCCGTCGAAGCCGACCGTGCGCAGCCGACCGCCGATCTGGTCGGCTTCGTAGACGACGGGCTTGAGGCCCATCTTCATCAGCTCGTACGCGGCCACGATGCCCGACAGGCCACCGCCGATGACCGCGACCTCGACGCCGTGCTCGGTCGCCGGAACCTGGCCGAGGCCCGCCGGGTGCGCGAGGAAGTCGTCGTACGCGTAGGGGAAGTCCGGGCCGAACATGGTGATCGGCGGCTGCTGCTCGTCGGCGTGCTCGACGGCGTTGGGCACCGTGGACGTCATGGGGTACGGACTCCTTGCGCGAAACGGAAGATCAGGGGGGTGGGGGGCGTCAGACCAGGGACCCGTAGAGGCCGGGGCGACGGTCTTTCAGATACGGGTTGGCCCCACGGGAGGCGGCGAGGAAGGCGGGGTCCACGTCGGCGAGGACGAGTTCCTCACCGCGTCCGGCGCGGGTGCGGGCGAACCCGTCCGGCCCGGCGAGGGTGGACAGCCCCACGAACTCGAACTCGCCCTCCTGGCCGACCCGGTTGACGTACGCCACGTACATCTGGTTCTCGAAGGCCCGCACCGGCACCAGCGACTCGGCGACGAACTGGAAGGGGTGCATCTGCGCGGTCGGGACCAGCAGCAGGTCGGTGCCGGCGAGGGCGTGCGCGCGGACGTTCTCCGGGAACTCCACGTCGTAGCAGATCATGAGCCCCACCCGCAGCCCGTCCAGCTCCGCCTGGACGACCGGCTGCTCGCCCGGCGTGAAGTGGTCCCGTTCGAAGCAGCCGAAGAGGTGGGTCTTGCGGTAGTTGGCGAGCCGTGTGCCGTCGGCGGCGATCAGCTGGGCCGAGTTGAAGACCGCGTCCCCGGCGCGTTCCGGGTAGCCGTACGCGATGGCCAGGCCGTGCCGCGAGGCGATCTCGGCGACGGTGTCGGTGGCGTCGCCGTCGGCGGGCTCGGCGAGACGGGCGACGTCGTCGCCGATCGCGTAGCCGGTCAGGAACATCTCCGGCGCGACCAGCAGACCCGCACCGGAGGCGGCGGCACGACCCGCGGCCTCGTCGAGGACCTTCAGGTTCTCGACGGTGGAGCCGGGCCGGCCGGAGCTCTGGAGCAGGGCGGTGCGCATGCGTGTTCCTCACCGGGACGAATGGGTGTGGGGGCCACGTAGACGGTACGGGCGGCGGGCGCGACCGGACAAGGAGGAGCCGTTGCGCGCTGATGGCCGGATTGTTGCGTCGGTTCCGCGTCACCCGGCGATTCGTTGCGCGCCCGGTCGTACGTCCCTTCCGCCTTACCCGCCGCGCACCCGGGCCGGGTCCGCGCCGCGCCGCGCGGCGCGGACGCGGTGCCGGCTCCGGGCCGATGTGGCTCGGGGGCACCGCCGCGAGAGTGCCCGCCGTCCGGTTCACCTGCGGAAAGGACGACCATCACCGTGCTGGGTACGGCGGTGCTGCCCGCGGCCGGGGACGACGTCACCTACTCCGGACGGTCGCACGAGGCGCCGCGACTGCACCGTGGTGCCCCGGCGGCCGCCAGGGCTAGGAACGAGCGCGTCCGCGCCGGGCCGTCGCCACCAGCGCCGCGGTCACCAGGTAAGGGACCGCTAACACGGCGAAGGCCGTACTGTGCCCGGTCGCCGAGCCGATCGCCGCGTAGGCGCCGAACACCGCGACCGTGGCCAGTTCGGTGCCCAGCCCCGCGATCGAGGTGACCGTGGCCCGCGCGCCGTCCTCGATCCGGCGCTGGAGCCGGGCGTCGGCCAGCACGTTCGCCAGCTGGAAGCCACCGAAGGCGACGGCCACCAGCACGAGACCGGCCGGCGACCGGGCCAGCGCGCCCACCGCGAGGGCCAGCGCGGAACCGGCCAGCAGGCCCGCGAATCCGGCCGTGCCAAGGCGCTCGGCGGGCCCGGCGAGCAGGCTGCCGGCGGTGGCCCCCGCCCAGATCAGCAGCAGCAGATAGGGGCCGGCCCAGTCCGGTACGCCCGTGTCGCGGACCAGAAGAGGCGTGTACTCGTCGAGCGCGCCCCACACCGAGCCGACGGCCGCGACGAGCAGCAGGGCGGCTCTGACGGGGCGCCCGGGGCGCCCGGCGGCGCGCAGGGTGGTCGACCAACCGTCGCCCTCGGAGGTCTTCGCGCGGTGCTCGGGGAAACGGGTCGCCACAGCCGCCGTCAGCAGACAGGCCAGCACGCTCGCCGCCCCGACCAGCGGGTATCCACCCACCGCGAGCACCGGCCCGGCCAGCCCCATGGCCGCCATCACGGCCACCAGGCCCGCGGCCCGCGCCCGGCCCGTCACCCGGGCGTAGCTGTCGGCCGCGCCGAGCCGGTCCAGCTCCTCGTACACCAGTGCCTCCAGCGCACCGGAGCCGAGCGCCCCACCGGCGCCCCAGAGGACGAACCCGAGCGCGAACGCCCAGTACGACGGGGTGAGCACCCACAGCGCGAAGCCGACGGCGGTCAGCAGGGGGCCGAGACCCAGCAGCAGTCGGCGCGAGACGGCGTCGGCCCAGGCACCGGAGGGAACCTCCAGGAGCACACCGGTGACCGACCACAGGGCGAAGAGGGAGGAGATCTGGCCGAGGGACAGCCCGGTGTCGCCGAAGAGCAGGGCGTAGACCGGGTAGAGCAGGACGAAGTCGTCCAGGAAGGCGTAGCCGTACAGCGTCCGGGTCAGTCGCCGGACGCCCGGCTCAGGGGCGGGTGAAGGTCAATGTCGCCAGGTCATGCAAGCGATGGTAGACCGCGCGCCGGGATCAGGTGGGCGAACCCGAGGAGAAGCGCCGCAGCAGCGGCGACAGGACGAGCACGGACTTGGTCCGCTCCACGAACGGCTCCCCCGCGATCCGCTCCAGGACCCGCTCGAAGTGCCGCATGTCGGAGGCGAAGACCTGGGCGACCGCGTCCGCGTCCCCGGTGACGGTGGACGCGGCCACGACCTCCTGGTAGCGCTCCAGGCCCCGCTGGATGATCTCCGGCGAGGTGTTGCGGCGGCAGTAGATCTCGACGAACCCCTCGGTCTCCCAGCCGAGCGCCGAGGGGTCCACCCGGACGGTGAACCCGGTGATGGCGCCCGTGGCGCGCAGCCGGTCCACTCGCCGTTTCACGGCCGGCGCGGACAGGCCGACGAGCTGCCCGATGTCCGCGTAGGAGCGGCGGGCGTCCTCGGCGAGGGCGTGCACGATGCGTTCGTCGAGATCGTTCAGCACTGCGGGCGGTTCACTTCGCTTCGGGTACGGCGAGACGGGAACGGCGGTAGCCGTACAGGAAGTAGAACACGAGACCGGCGGCCATCCAGAACCCGAAGACCACCCAGGTCACGGTGTCGAGGCTGAACATGTTGTACGCGCAGAAGGCGAAGCCCAGGACCGGCAGCACCGGCCCGAACGGCACCTTGAAGGTGCGCTCCAGCTCCGGCCGCTTGTACCGCAGCACGATCACCGCGATGTTGACCAGCGCGAAGGCGAACAGCGTGCCGATGCTGGTGGCGTCGACGAGCTTGCCGAGCGGGATCAGGGCGGCGAGCACACCGCAGAACAGGGAGACGATCACCGTGTTGAGGCGGGGCGCGCCGGTCTTCTCGTGGACCTTGCCGAGCGCCTTGGGCACCAGGCCGTCGCGGGACATCGCGAAGAGGATGCGGGTCTGGCCGTAGAGCACGGTGAGGACGACGCTCGCGATGGAGATGACCGCGCCGAGGGCGAGCAGGGTGCCCCAGAAGCTCTGACCGCTGACGTCCTTCATGATCGCGGCGAGGGAGGCGTTGGAGCCCTCGAACTTGGTCCAGTTCCAGGCGCCGACGGCGACGGCCGCGACGAGCACGTACAGCGCGGTGACGATGATCAGCGAGAGCATGATCGCGCGGGGCAGGTCCTTCTTGGGGTCCTTGGCCTCCTCACCGGCGGTGGAGGCGGCGTCGAAGCCGATGTAGGAGAAGAACAGGGTGGCGCCCGCGGCGCTGACGCCCGCCATGCCGAGCGGCATGAAGTCGGCGTAGTTGCCCGACTTGAAGCCCATGAAACCGACGGCGCAGAACAGCACCAGCGCGGCGATCTTCACCGCGACCATGATCGTGTTGGCGCGGGCGGACTCACGGACGCCGCCGAGCAGGAAGACCATCGCCAGCAGCACGACGATCAGCGCGGGCAGGTTGATGACGCCGCCCTCGCCCGGCGCCGAGGACAGCGCGGAGGGGAGGGTGACGCCGATCGTCCCGTCGAGCAGCTCGTTGAGGTACTCGCCCCAGCCGACGGCCACGGCGGCGACCGACACGCCGTACTCCAGGACCAGGCACCAGCCACAGACCCAGGCGACGAGTTCGCCCATCGTTGCGTAAGCGTACGAGTAGGAGGAGCCGGCGACCGGGATGCTGCCCGCCAGTTCGGCGTACGACAGGGCCGAGAAAAGGGCCGTCAGACCCGCGATGACGAACGCCAGGGTGACCGCCGGGCCGGCCTCGGGAACGGCGTCGCCGAGCACCACGAAGATGCCGGTGCCGAGGGTGGCACCGATGCTGATCATGGTGAGCTGCCACATTCCGAGGGAGCGCCGCAGCGAGCCTCCCTCACCCTGGCCGCCCTCCGCGACCAGGCGTTCCACGGGCTTACGGCGCAGCAGACGCGCGCCGACCCCGGGGGACGGGGGGTCGGTCTGGCTGCTGTGCTGCGGGGGTGCGCCTTGGTCGAGCACGCGCTGGCTCCTTTGTTGCTGCCGGTCAGGCCGACGGGGACGGGCGGCACCCCTTGAAGTCGGGGAACCCACCGAGCGGGGTCCCCGCCACGCCACGTACGACGCGACAGCCTATGAGCAGGGGCGTTGCCGGTGTAATGCAGCAACCTTGCGTATACCTGCAAGATCATTGCGTTCCTCCGGAGGCGATGGGTGTTCGTTGCACGGCGGCTGTGAACCGTTGCGCGCGGCCCTCGTCGGCCCTCCGCGGCCCCGCCCCGCCCGGCGCACCGACGGATGCCCGGACACGCCGAACGGCCCCCGTATGTTCCCGAGGCGGGACAACGGGGGCCGTACGGAAGGAAGTTGGCTCAGTTCCAGCTGGCGTGCAGCGGCTTGCCCTCGGCGTAGCCGGCGGCGCTCTGGACACCGACGACGGCCTTCTCCGCGAACTCCTCCAGGGAGGCCGCGCCGGCGTAGGTGCAGGAGGAGCGGACGCCCGCGATGATCGAGTCGATCAGGTCCTCCACGCCGGGGCGGGCCGGGTCGAGGAACATCCGGGAGGTGGAGATGCCCTCCTCGAACAGGCCCTTGCGGGCGCGGTCGTACGCCGACTCCTCGGACGTGCGGTTGGCCACGGCACGCGCGGACGCCATGCCGAACGACTCCTTGTAGAAACGCCCGTCGGCGTCCTGCTGGAGGTCGCCCGGCGACTCGTACGTCCCGGCGAACCACGAGCCGACCATCACGTTGGAGGCACCGGCGGCCAGCGCCATCGCCACGTCACGCGGGTGCCGGACACCGCCGTCGGCCCACACGTGCTTGCCGTACTTCTTCGCCTCGGCGGCGCACTCGAGCACCGCCGAGAACTGCGGCCGGCCCACGCCGGTCATCATCCGGGTGGTGCACATGGCGCCGGGGCCCACACCGACCTTGACGATGTCGGCGCCCGCCTCGATCAGGTCGCGCACACCCTGCGCCGAGACGATGTTGCCGGCCACGATCGGCACCTGCGGGTCGAGGGCGCGCACCAGCTTGACGGCGCTGATCATCGACTCCTGGTGGCCGTGCGCCGTGTCGATGACGAGCGTGTCCACGCCCGCGTCGAGCAACTGCTTGGCCTTGCCGGCGACATCGCCGTTGATGCCGACGGCGGCGGCGATGCGCAGCTTGCCGTTCGCGTCGACGGCCGGCGTGTAGAGCGTGGCGCGCAGCGCGCCGTTGCGGGTGAGGATGCCGGCGAGCTTGCCGTCGGCGTCGACGGCGGGGGCGTAGCGCCGGTTGTGGTGGTCGAGGGTGTTGAACGCCTCGCGCGGGTCCATGTCGGCGTCGAGCAGCAACAGCTCGTCCTTGGACATGACCACTTCGAGCTGGGTGAAGCGGTCGACACCGGTGAGGTCCCGGTCGGTGACGACACCGATCGGGCGGTTCTCCTCGTCGACGACGACGCCGGCGTTGTGGGCCCGCTTGGGCAGCAGGGAGAGCGCGTCGGCGACGGTCTGGTGCGGGGCGAGCACGATGGGGGTGTCGAGGACCAGGTGGCGGCTCTTCACCCAGGAGACGACCTCGGTGACGACGTCGATCGGGATGTCCTGCGGGATGACCACGAGGCCGCCGCGCCGGGCCATGGTCTCGGCCATGCGGCGGCCGGCGATGGCGGTCATGTTGGCGACGACGAGCGGAATCGTGGTGCCCGTGCCGTCCGGGGAGCTGAGGTCCACGCCCTGACGGGAGCCGACCGCGCTGCGGCTCGGCACCATGAACACGTCGTCGTACGTCAGGTCGTACGAGGGCTGGATGTCGTTGAGGAAACGCACGTGCTGCACATCCCAGTCGATCAGAGGTGGCCCCCGGACAGGTCAGCCAGGGGAGAAGAGCACGTACTTCATTGTCCCATGTCGGCCGGAACGTGATGCCCGGTGACTTCATCCAGGCAGGTCAGGGGGTCCTTAGGAGGATCCTCCAAGGGCGAGCGCCACGGTCAGCCCCGCGGCCGCGTCCGCGGCCTGCGCGAACACCTCCTGGGCGGTCTCCCACTCCCCGGGCCGCGCCCGCGCGTACGCCCGCCAGTTCCGTACGACGACCAGCAGCCCCCGCTCGGCCGCGTCCCCGGGCCAGACACCCTGGTCGGAGAGGCTGTCGGCGAGCGCGTCCCAGTTGCGGCCGAACCAGCCGGGCAACTGGAGCGCCGCGGAACAGCGGTCCATCAGGCCCGCCTTGTCCGTGACCCCGTCGAGGTCGAGGGTCACCACGCGATCCGTCATCCCCGCACCCATCGTCGTCGCGGACGGGACGAACCATGGCGGCGCGCCACCACGGCTCTCCCCGTCCGACCATCCGTCAGGGGCCGTCCGGATCGGCCCTGTTCAGCGCCGGCCGCGGCGTCGGTCCGGCCGCCATCAGGCAGTCGGCCGCGGAGGTGTCCGTGACCAGGCTGGTGACGAGCCCCGACCGCAGCACCGCGTCGATGGCGGCCGCCTTGCGCTGCCCACCCGCTATCGCGACGACCTCGGGGATACGGCGCAGCTGGTCGGCCTTGACCGTGATGCACCGCTCCCCCAGGTCCCGTCCGACCCGGCGGCCGTCGGAGTCGAAGAGGTGCGCGGACATCTCGGCGGCGACACCGAGGGAGGCGTAGTGGGAGCGCTCCTCGTCGCTGAGCATGTCGTGCACCGTGGAGATGCCGGGCTCCCAGGAGCCGATCGAGACGCAGGCGACCGTGACCTTGTCGAAGTACTCGAAGGCTCGGGCGATCCCGGTCTGGTGACGCAGCGCGGCCGCGGTGGCGGCGTCCGGCAGCAGCATCGGCGCGTAGATCGGATGGGCGTCGCCGCCCGAGACCTGCGCGGCCCGGCGGACCGCCTCGACCGAGCCGCGCTCGGCGGTCCCGGCGTCGTAGACCCCCGTCAGCTGCACGACCGTGCAGGGCGGCAGCTTGTCGAGGGCGGCGGCCATGTGGATGGTGGAGCGGCCCCAGGCCAGCCCGAGCACATCGCCCTCGTTGACCAGCTCGCCGAGCAGGTCGGCGGCCACCTCGCCCAGGTTCTCGGGGTCGGGGGTCTCCTCCGCCTCGGCCGGCGACTCGACCACGACGGCGTGTCTGAGGCCGTACCGGGCGCGCAGCGCGTCCGAGCGCTCGGCGTCCAGTTCGGCCGGGACACGGATCTCGATGCGTACGAGATCCCGTTCGAGGGCGGTCTCCAGGACCCGGGCCACCTTGAAGCGGCTGACGCCGAACTCCTCCGCGATCTGGATCTTGGACTTGCCCTCGAGGTAGAAGCGGCGGGCCATGGCCGCCGCCTGCACCAGCTCTGCGGGTCCCATCCGCATGGCTGACCGGCCCGCCGACATACCCGACACGGCGATCTCCTCACTGCTGTTCACACTCTGGATTCGCCGTTCATCCTTGCAGATCCGGCGCTCTTGATCAGCCCTGCTGGGCGCCCGACGGGCGCCGTTCACGTAACCGTGGCTCAGTGGTCGCACGCCCATGCCGCGTGCTTCGTCGCGGCCTCCGCCTTCGCGCGCAGAGCCTGCACCGCGGCGGCCGGGTCGTCGGCCCCGTACACGGCGGATCCGGCCACGAACACGTCGGCGCCCGCTTCCGCGCAGCGTTCGATGGTCGTGTCCGAGACCCCGCCGTCGACCTGCAGCCACAGCTCCAGACCGTGCTTCCCGATCAGTTCGCGGGTGCGGCGGATCTTCGGCAGCATGATGTCGAGAAACGCCTGCCCGCCGAAGCCCGGCTCGACGGTCATGATCAGTAGCATGTCGAGCTCGGGCAGCAGATCCTCGTACGGCTCGATGGGCGTCGCCGGCTTCAGCGCCATGGACGCCCGGGCGCCCTTCGCCCGGATCTCCCTGGCCAGCCGGACCGGCGCGGCGGCCGCCTCGATGTGGAAGGTGACCGAGGAGGCGCCCGCCTCCACGTACTGCGGGGCCCACCGGTCGGGGGCCTCGATCATCAGATGGCAGTCCAGCGGGGTGTCCGTCGCACGGGCCAGCGACTCCACGACCGGCACGCCGAGCGTGAGGTTCGGGACGAAATGGTTGTCCATGACGTCGACGTGGAGCCAGTCGGCCCCTTCGACCGCCCGCGCCTCGTCGGCGAGACGAGCGAAGTCGGCGGACAGGATGCTGGGGTTGATCTGCGCGGCCATGACCTAAGCGTGCCATGTCCCTGCACGGATGTTCGCGTCGGTCGGGATATGGGCACGCTCTTCGGATGTTCCGCCCGGAACCGGGGGCCGTCAGCCCGTGCGCCGGACGACCGCCAGATACATCGCGTCCGTCCCGTGCCGATGCGGCCACAGCTGTACGTCCGGCCCGTCCCCGAGGTCCGGCACTCCCGGCAGCAGCGGCCTGACGTCGACCAGCTCCGTCTGCGGGAACTGCTTGAGCACGTCCATGACCACGGCCCGGGTCTCCGCAAGGTGCGGCGAGCAGGTGGCGTACCCGACGACACCGCCGACCCGCACGGACTCCAGAGCCGTCCGCAGCAGCCCGCGCTGCAGCGGGGCGAAGCCCTCGAGGTCCTCCGGGCGGCGCCGCCACCGGGCCTCGGGCCGTCGGCGCAGCGCGCCGAGACCGGTGCACGGCACGTCCATCAGCACCCGGTCGAACGAGCCGGGCCGCCACGGCGGCCGGGTCCCGTCGGCGGCGATGACCTGGTACGGACCGGGGTTGCCGTGCAGCGCCTTGGCCACCAGCCCGGCCCGGTGCGGCTGCTTCTCCGAGGCGAGCAGCATGGCCCCGCGCTCGGCGGCGAGGGCGGCGAGCAGCGCCGCCTTGCCGCCCGGTCCCGCACACCCGTCCAGCCACTTCTCGTCGGGCCCGTCGAGCGGGGCGTTCGCGAGCGCCAGCGCGACCAGCTGGCTCCCCTCGTCCTGCACACCGGCCCGGCCGTCCCGCACGGCCTCGATCGACCCGGGCTCGCCGCCCTCGGTGAGCCGCACGGCGTACGGCGACCAGCGCCCCGGCACGGCGGCGTCCTCGCGCAGCAACTCGTCGGCCGTGGCCCGCCCCGGCCGCGCGACCAGCGTCACCTCGGGCCGCTCGTTGTCGGCGGCCAGCAGTTCCTCGATGCCGGCCCGGCCACCGCCGAGCGAGTCCCACAGCGCGGAGACGACCCAGCGCGGGTGCGAGTGCACGACGGCGAGGTGGTCCTCGGGATCCTCGTCGTAGGGCGGCGCGACGCGCTCCAGCCATCCGTCGAGGTCGTGCTGCGCGACCTTGCGCAGTACGGCGTTCACGAACTTGGCCCGCCCGTCGCCGAGCACGACCCGGGCCAGCTCCACGGTGGCGGAGACGGCCGCGTGCGTGGGGATCCGCGTGCCGAGCAGCTGGTGCGCACCGAGGCTCAGCACGTCCAGGACCGGCGGATCGACCTCCCTGAGCGGCCGGTCGACGCACTCCGCGATCACGGCGTCGTACGTCCCCTGCCGGCGCAGCGTCCCGTACACCAGCTCGGTCGCCAGCGCCGCGTCCCGCCCGTCGAAGTCCCCGCCCTCCCGCGCCTTGCGCAGCAGCGGCGGCAGCACCAGGTTCGCGTACGCGTCCCTCTCGTCCACGGCCCGCAGCGCCTCGAAGGCGAGGATGCGGACGGGGTCCTTCTTGGGCCGGCGATAGGGCTTGCCGTGCGTGCGGGGCCGACGGGAGGTGTCGCTCACGTAAAGGTGCTCCGGATTTCTGTCTGCGGTGTGCACCCAGCGTACGTCGCACGGCCCTGGGCGCTGGCTCAGCCCCCGAGCGTCTCCCCGTCCGCGATCCGCACCCCGCGCGCCCAGTCCGCGGCCCGCATCGGCTTCTTGCCCTGGGCCTGGACCCACAGCAACTCGACGGCGTACGAGCCGGTGCCGGCGTACACGTTGTTCTTTCCGACGGACAGCTGCCCCGGGGCGAGGTCCGTCCGGTCGGGGACCGGCGCGACCTGCACGAGCTTGAGGCGCTCACCCCGGAAGCCGGTCCAGGCACCGGGCGCGGGGGTGCAGCCGCGCACGACCCGGTCGACGCGCAGGGCGGGGGTCGCCCAGTCGACCCGGGCGTCCTCGACGGTGATCTTCGGAGCGACGGTCACCCCGTCCGCGGGCTGCGGTACGGCCTTCAGGGTGCCCTCCGCGATACCGTCCATGGTCGCGGCGAGCAGCCCTGCGCCTGCGAAGGCCAGCCGCGTCAGCAGGTCGCCGCTGGTGTCGGTGGGGCGGATCGTCTCGGTCACGGTGCCGTAGACGGGCCCCGAGTCGAGGCCCTCCTCGATGAGGAAGGTGGAGGCGCCGGTGATCTCGTCGCCGGACATGATGGAGTGCTGCACGGGCGCGGCGCCGCGCCAGGCGGGCAGCAGCGAGAAGTGCAGGTTGACCCAGCCGTGGGCGGGGATGTCGAGGGCGACCCGGGGCAGTAGCGCGCCGTACGCCACGACGGGACAGCAGTCCGGCCCGATCTCGCGCAGCCGCTCCAGGAACTCCGGCTCCCGCGGCCTGGCCGGCTTCAGCACCTCGAGCCCGGCCTCCTCGGCCCGCTCCGCCACGGGCGACGCGACCAGCCTGCGCCCGCGCCCGGCCGGCGCGTCCGGCCGCGTGACGACGGCGACCACCTCGTGCCGGCCGGAGTCGAGCAGGGCGTCCAGAGCGGGAACAGCGACCTCGGGGGTACCGGCGAAGACAAGCTTCATGTGCGGACACGGGCCTCTCGGCTGGGGTTGGTCAGGGCAACGCACAAGTCTATTGCGCGGCCCGCCGATTGCCCGCTCAGCCTCCTGCACCGCTGGAATCCGGTGGTGCCCGGGTGGGGGGACGGACCCCCAGCGCGCCACCCCATGGGGCGGCGCACGCATATGCCCCCGCGCCCCCATACCGTGACCACCGGCCCCCGAACGCGTTGGTCAAGAAAGAGTTGACCAACGGGCCGCACCAGCGGCCCGATCCTTTCTCCTCAACGCCGGTTCGAGAGGCTTGTTCATGGCCGACCACGCAACCCACGACGCCCAGGCTCGGGCCAGCCTGCACTTGCTGGTGCGGGACATCGAGCGGGTCCGCCGGCAGGTGGACGCACTGCGCACCCTCACCGCCCAGCTGGGCAACGTCTACCGCCCGCGCCGCTCCGGTCCTTCCACGGGCTTCGTCGTGTACGGACGCGCCCCAGCCCCGACGGTCCGTCTCGCCCAGGAACTGCGGGACAGTGTCGAGACCCTGGTCACCGCCGCGGTCGACTTCGACCGGTCGCTGGGCTTCTCGTGGGACGCGGTGGGCTCCGCCCTCGGAGTCACCAAGCAGGCGGTGCACCGCCGCTACGGCTCCCGCCGCGCCACCACGCAGGCCGCGGCCGAGGCCGAGCGGAGCACGGAACCGGCGGCGACCCGCGCGGTGAACGTAGGCGCCGGCCTCCCCACGGTGCCGACGGTTCCCGCGGCCCGCTCCATGCCGACCCAGCCGACGGCGGGCAGCCCGTCGCTCCGCGAAGAGATCAGGCCGACCGCCTTCCCCGGCCCCCGCAACGGCTGACCCACCCCCCACCCCACGGCTGCCAGACCCGCCCTCCCGGCGACGCCCGGGAGGGCAGCCGTACGAATGGGGCCGGCCTTCATCCGTGTCCCGCGCAGTCACCGGCGTCGGCCACGAGCTTCCCCCACCGCGAGGCCGGCCGCGTCGATGACCAGCATCCGCGTCGGCCCCCCTCCGGAAGCCACCCACCGACCTCGGGCCCCCACGGACAGTGGGCCAGGCCCCCGCCCGCACGGACAGTCACCCGGGGCCCGCCGCAGTGAGCGCCCGCCGCACGGGGGAGCCACCCAGTCCCCCTCCGCTCCGCGAAGGTGCGCCGCACCAGCAGTCCCCGCCCGCGACAACGAGAGCCCGCCGCACCGGCATCCACCCAGACCCCCACCGCGAAGGGACACCCAGCAGTCACCCCGCCCGCGACCACGAGGGCCCGCCGCACGGGGAGCCACGCAGACCCCACCAGGCACCCGCCCGAGCACCCACCACATGGACAGCCACCGCACCCACACGGCAAGCGGCCCCACCCCGGCCCCCGCCTGAGCCCCTACCGCCGGAGCCCGCCGTCCAAGTCCCGGTCCCCCGCCGTCGCCGGCGTCACCGCCCTCACCCGATGTCCGGTGGGTCGATCCGCACCCACACCGCCACTCCGCTCCCCCGAGCCATCCGTGCCGCCTGCGCGGCCTTCAGCGCGGCGGCCAGCGCCGAACCGCGCCCCGGCGGGACCCGGACCAGCCCTCGCACCCACTGCTCCCCGGGCGGCGGCGCCCCGGCCCGCCGCGAGCGGCCCGCCGCGAGCGGTGTGACGGACAGGGGCACGGGGCCCAACACCTCGGCCTCCGGCGGCAGTTCGACCATCTGCAAGAACTCCGTGACCGCCTCCAGCGGACCCGACACGGCCGCCATCCGCGACACCGGCGG
Source organism: Streptomyces sp. NPDC086077 (assembly GCF_040686175.1). Taxonomy (NCBI): domain Bacteria; kingdom Bacillati; phylum Actinomycetota; class Actinomycetes; order Kitasatosporales; family Streptomycetaceae; genus Streptomyces; species Streptomyces sp. NPDC086077. The sequence continues at coordinate 39,808 of NZ_JBFBJT010000034.1, forward strand.
GAACCCCAGCTCCGCCCGCTCGGCCAGCTCCCGTACCGCGTGGCCCACGGGATCCCACCGCACCAGCGCCTGCACGGGCCGCAACGTCGGCTCGGCGACGACGACCACGGTCCCCCCGTCACCCTGCGGCCGCACCAGCGCCGAGGCCGCGATCCAGCGCCGCAGCGCGTCCTCACCGGCCCGCAGATCCGGCCGCCCGAGCATGGCCCACCCGTCGAGCAGCAGTGCCGCGGCGTACCCGCCCTCGGCCACCGGCTCGGCCCCCGGCGTGCTCACCACCAGCGCCGGGGCCCCCGGCACCGTGTCCAGCACATGCTCGCGCCCCGACGTCCGCACCGGCACGGCGGGAAACGCCCGCCCCAGCTCCTCGGCGGTCCGCCGCGCGCCCACGACCTGCGCCCGCAACCGGAACCCCCCGCACTCCGGACAGTGCCACGAACCCTCCTCGCGCCCGCACCACCCGCAACGCGGCGCCCCCGCGTCCCGCGCCTCCAGCGGCCCGGCGCAGTGCCGGCACCGCGCGGGCGCCCGGCACTGCGCGCAGGCCATCCGCGGCACATAGCCCCGCCGCGGCACCTGCACCAGCACCGGCCCGAGCCGCAGCCCGTCCCTGACCACCTGCCAGGCCAGGCTCGGCAGCCGTGCGGCCCGTGCGGCCTCGTCCCGCGCCAGATCCTGGTCCCCCACCGTCCGCACCAGCGGCGCGGCGGCCCGCACCTGCTCCCGCACGGCGACCAGCGGCCGCGCCCACCCGCTCTCGACGAGCTGCGCGGCCTCGACGGTGCAGCTCCAACCACCCAGCAGGAACGCGCACTTGTCCTGGGCGGCGCGCAGCAACAGCACGTCCCTCGCATGCGGCTGCGGCGCGTGCTGCTCGCTGTGGCTGTCGTCCCCGTCGTCCCAGACGGCGACCAGCCCGAGATCCTGAACGGGCGCGAACATCGCGGCGCGCGTCCCCACCACGGCCCGTACCGACCCGCGCCGCACGGCGAGCCACTGCCGGTACCGCTTCTCCGGACCCGCGTCGGCGGTCAACAGCGCGTGCCGCCCCTCACCCAGCAGAGCCGTCAACTCCGCGTCGACCCGAGAGGCGGTCCGGCCATCCGGTACGACAACCAGCGCACCGCGTCCCGACGCCAGTGCGGCGGCGACGGCCCGGGCCAGTTCGGCACTCCACGCGGGGCCGGGCAGGGCGTTCCACACGGCCCGTGGGGCGCCCCCGGCGGCCAGCGCGTCCAGGAACGCCGCTCCGTTCTCGTAGTGCGCCCAGGACCCCGCTTCGGGCGCCGGGGGCGCCGGGAGCGGCGCGGGCGACGGTCGCTGCTCGGCCCGGGCGCTGCGCGGCGGCACGGCGAGCTGCAGTACGTCGGCGAGGCTCCCGGCGTACCGGTCGGCGACGGCCCGGGCCAGTCCCAGCAGCTCCTCGCTGAGCACCGGCTCCGGGGAGACCACCTGCGCCAGCGCCGCCAGCGGCCCCGCGTAGTCCGACTCGGCCAGCCGCTCGACGAGGAACCCGTCGATCAGGCCACCACCCTCACGGCGCCCTTCCCGCACCCGGTGCCGCCCGGCCCCGAACCGCACCCGCACCCGCACACCGGGCTGTGCGTCGGCGTCGAGCTCCTCGGGCACGGCGTAGTCGAAGTAGCGGTCGAGGTGCAGCACGCCCTTGTCCACGAGCACCCGCGCCACGGGCAACTCCCTGGCCAGCGCGGCCCCTCGCCAGGTACGGGGCTTGGCCCGGGGCGTGCCGGCCTTGCGGACGCTCTCCCGGATGAACGCGAGCTGCTCCGGCGGCGCGCCCTCCGCGCCGCCGTTCCGCTGGCTGTTCTCGCTGCTCACGCTTGCATTCTTACCAAACGCCACTGACAACCGACGGGCGAGTGGCCCGGGCGGCCCCGGACGCGGCGAGGCCCGGCCCCCGAAGGGAACCGGGCCTGACGTGAAGCGGAGTGGCCCTGCCGGGACCTACAGCCCCGCGGCCGCGCGCAGCGCGTCCACGCGGTCCGTGCGCTCCCAGGTGAACTCGGGAAGTTCACGGCCGAAGTGGCCGTACGCCGCGGTCTGGGCGTAGATCGGGCGGAGCAGGTCCAGGTCGCGGATGATGGCGGCCGGACGGAGGTCGAAGACCTCCTCGATCGCCTTCTCGATCTTCTCGGGCTCGACCTTGTGGGTGCCGAAGGTCTCGACGAACAGACCGACCGGCTCGGCCTTGCCGATGGCGTACGCCACCTGGACCTCGCAGCGGGACGCCAGACCCGCGGCCACGACGTTCTTGGCGACCCAGCGCATCGCGTACGCGGCCGAGCGGTCCACCTTGGACGGGTCCTTGCCGGAGAAGGCGCCGCCGCCGTGGCGGGCCATGCCGCCGTAGGTGTCGATGATGATCTTGCGGCCGGTGAGGCCGGCGTCACCCATCGGGCCACCGATCTCGAAGCGGCCGGTGGGGTTGACCAGCAGGCGGTAGCCCTCGGTGTCGAGCTTGATGCCGTCGTCCAGGAGCGCCTTCAGCTCCGGCTCCACGACGAACTCGCGGATGTCGGGCGCGAGCAGCGACTCCAGGTCGATGTCGCTGGCGTGCTGCGAGGAGACGACGACCGTGTCCAGGCGGACGGCCTTGTCGCCGTCGTACTCGATGGTGACCTGCGTCTTCCCGTCCGGGCGCAGGTAGGGGATCGTGCCGTTCTTGCGCACGTCGGAGAGCCGCTTCGACAGTCGGTGCGCCAGGAAGATCGGCAGCGGCATCAGGGTCGGCGTCTCGTCCGAGGCGTAGCCGAACATCAGGCCCTGGTCACCGGCGCCCTGCCGGTCCAGCTCGTCGTCGTCGCCCTCGACCCGGCTCTCGTACGCCGTGTCCACACCCTGCGCGATGTCCGGGGACTGCGCGCCGATCGACACCGAGACACCGCAGGAGGCGCCGTCGAACCCCTTCTTCGAGGAGTCGTAGCCGATGTCCAGGATCTTCTCCCGGACCAGCTGCGGAATCGGCGCGTAGGCCTTGGTCGTGACCTCTCCGGCCACGTGCACCAGACCGGTGGTGATCAGAGTCTCGACGGCGACCCGGGACGACGGGTCCTCCCGCAGGAGCGCGTCGAGAATGGTGTCGCTGATCTGGTCAGCGATCTTGTCGGGGTGACCCTCGGTCACAGACTCCGAGGTGAACAGGCGACGGGACACAACGCTCCCTGGGGTTGCAGCGGCTGCTGGCTGATCATTGGTGGACGGGACGGGAGCTGCGCCCGCCGGCGTCCGAGAACAGTTTATCGGTCGCTCTCCGCCACGGGGGCACCGTCTCGCCTCTCGGGAGCGCTGTGACCTGCGGCACGGGCATTCTGCCCAATGCGCGGCGAGGTTGGCCAGGGCCGCCACGCCCGAATGGACGCAACCAGGGGCGCGCCACCGGCCTTGCGCGATTCACCTCAGACGTTCGGCGACGAGATCCCAGACCGTGTCGGCCAGCGCTTCCTTGGGGCCGTACGGCACGGGCGTCTCGCTGCCGTCGGCGCCCAGCACCACCGCCTCGTTCTGCTCCGAGCCGAAGGTCTTGCGCTCGCCCACCTCGTTGACCACTAGCAGGTCGCAGCCCTTGCGCTCCAGCTTCCTGCGCCCGTTGGCGAGGACGTCGTCGGTCTCGGCGGCGAAGCCGACGACCACCTGTCCCGGGCGGGCGCGGTCGGCCGAGATCTCCGCGAGGATGTCCGGATTGCGTACGAGCGCCACGGGCTCCGGGTCCTGGCCGTCCTGCTTCTTGATCTTCCCGGACGCGTACGTCGCGGGACGGAAGTCGGCGACGGCGGCGGCCATGACGACGGCGTCGGCGTCCGCCGCCGCCTTCAGCACCGCCTCGCGCAGTTGCACGGCAGTGCCGACCTGCACGACGTCGACGCCCGCCGGGTCGGGCAGCCCGGTCGTGTTCGCGGCGACCAGCGTGACGCGGGCGCCCCGGGCGGCGGCCGTGCGGGCCAGGGCGTAGCCCTGCTTGCCGGAGGAGCGGTTACCGAGGAAGCGGACCGGGTCGAGCGGCTCGCGGGTGCCTCCGGCGCTGACGACGACATGGCGGCCCCCCAGGTCCGGCTCGGCGGCACCGCGAGCCAGCACCCGGCGGCAGACCTCGAAGATCTCGCCCGGGTCGGGCAGCCGGCCCTTGCCGGTGTCGACGCCGGTGAGGCGGCCGACGGCGGGCTCGACGACGACCGCGCCCCGGCGGCGCAGGGTCGCCACGTTCTCCTGGGTGGCCGGGTGCTCCCACATCTCGGTGTGCATCGCGGGGGCGAACACGACCGGGCAGCGCGCGGTCAGAAGGGTGTTCGTCAGCAGGTCGTCGGCGAGGCCGTGGGCGGCCTTGGCGAGCATGTCGGCGGTGGCCGGGGCGACGACCACCAGGTCGGCGTGCTGGCCGATGCGGACGTGCGGCACCTCGTGGACGTCGTTCCAGACCTCGGTGGAGACCGGGTGGCCGGAGAGCGCGGACCAGGTCGCGGCGCCCACGAAGTGCAGCGCGGAGGCGGTGGGCACGACCCGTACGTCATGACCCGACTCCGTCAGCCGCCGCAGCAGCTCACAGGCCTTGTACGCGGCGATGCCGCCGCTCACCCCCAGCACGACCTTGGGCTTGTCCACCGTGTCTCCCCGGACTCGACATGTACAGCGTGCGCCGGTATGCGCCGCGTACGCGTCTATGACACACCACAGGCCCGGCGGACGCGCCGCCGGGCCTGTGGATGAGTCTGCTGCAAGCAGGAGGTACTACTGCGCCGGGCCTTCGACGGCCTCGGACGTCAGCAGTCCCGCGTTGATCTCGCGCAGCGCGATCGAGAGCGGCTTCTCGTGGACATGGGTGTCGACGAGCGGACCGACGTACTCGAGGAGGCCCTCGCCGAGCTGCGAGTAGTACGCGTTGATCTGGCGGGCCCGCTTGGCCGCGTAGATCACGAGGCTGTACTTCGAGTCGGTGGCCTCGAGGAGCTCGTCGATCGGCGGGTTGATGATGCCCTCGGGCGCGGAGATGGAAGAGGACACGCTCTACCTTCCGATGGATGGGAAAGAATCAGGATGCATGATCAATCACGATCACACAACGTCCATCAAGGCTAGCAGCTCACGCGCCACGTCCTCGACGGAGGTGTTGACCAGGGTCTCGTCGAACTCCGGCTCGGCCGCCAGCTCGACCTTCGCGGCCGCCAGGCGGCGCTCGATCACCTCGGGCGGCTCGGTGCCCCGGCCGGTGAGCCTGCGCACCAGCTCCTCCCAGGAGGGCGGAGCGAGGAACACCAGCTGGGCCTCGGGCATGGACTCCCGCACCTGCCGGGCACCCTGGAGGTCGATCTCCAGCAGGACGGGCTCACCCTTCTCCAGCCGTTCCAGCACGGCCGCGCGCGGCGTGCCGTAGCGGTTGCCGGCGAACTCGGCCCACTCCAGCAGCTCGCCGTTGGCGATCAGCTTGTCCATCTCCTCGTCGGTGACGAAGAAGTAGTGGACACCGTGCTGCTCGCCGGGGCGTGGCCTGCGGGTCGTCGCCGACACCGAGAGCCAGACCTCGGGGTGTTCCTTGCGCATATGAGCGACGACCGTGCTCTTGCCGACCCCGGAGGGTCCGGAGAGCACGGTCAGCCGCGGACGTTCACTCATGCAGCGATTATTCCAGCTGTCCCGGAGTGCCCGGGACCATGCCCGGAGTCCTCCGATGGGTCAGGAACCGGTGCTGCCGAACTCACGCTCGAGGGAGGCGATCTGGTTGGAACCGAGACCACGCACGCGGCGGCTCTCGGAGATACCGAGTCGCTCCATGATCTGCTTGGCGCGGACCTTGCCCACGCCCGGCAGGGACTCGAGGAGAGCGGAGACCTTCATCTTGCCGATGACGTCGTTCTCCTGGCCCTGCTTGATGACCTCGTGAAGGGAGGCGCCGGAGTGCTTGAGTCGATTCTTGACCTCGGCCCGCTCCCGGCGAGCCGCGGCGGCCTTTTCGAGCGCGGCTGCGCGCTGTTCGGGGGTAAGGGGCGGAAGAGCCACGCCTACGTCACCTCGGATGTCGAACTGTCGGATACGGACCGGTGAGGAACCTAGTCGCCCCACACCTGGGGAGCTACGAGCAACACGCTGCCCGTTCTCCCCCACTGACTTGCGGGGCGCGGGAGGTGCCCCCACTCGTCGGAGACTAGCGGTCAAGTCCGCCAGAGTCAGCGAGAACAGCGGAAAAGTCCTGGTCAGCCTCTGTCAGGACAGGATATTTCAGACATACTGCCCTGGATTTGAGGATGTATCCAGCCTCAAGCCGTCCTCGAACCCCTGGTCGGGGCATTCAGGCCGCCGCCACCGCGGCCCGGATCTCCTCCGCGAAACGGTCCGCGGCGGTACGCAGAGCGACCACGTCGGGACCGTGCCGCAGCACGCCCCGGCTGACGTTCGGCACGACATTGCGCACGGCGGCCCCGAAAACCCGGGGCAGGTCGGCCGGAGTGGCCCCCTGGGCGCCGATGCCGGGGGCGAGCAGGGGACCGTTGACGGCGAGGTCGTACGACGAGAGGTCACCGAGGGTGGCGCCGACGACCGCGCCGAAGGAGCCCATCGGCTCCTCCCCCGCGTTCTCGGCGGCCAGGTGGGCCAGCACGGTCGCGCCGACGGTACGGCCGTCGGCGCGCACCGCGTGCTGGACCTCCGCGCCCTCGGGGTTGGAGGTCAGGGCCAGCACGAACAGGCCCGCGCCGTTCGCCCGCGCCAGCTCCACGGCCGGCTTCAGCGACCCGTAGCCGAGGTACGGCGAGACGGTCAGCGCGTCGGAGAACAGCGGGGCGCCCTTGCGCAGGAAGGACTCGGCGTACGCGGCCATGGTGGAGCCGATGTCGCCGCGCTTGGCGTCCATGACGACCAGCGCGCCGGCCGCCCGCGCCTCCTCGACGGCCTTCTCCAGCACGGCCACGCCGCGCGAGCCGAAGCGCTCGAAGAAGGCGCTCTGCGGCTTGAGGACGGCGACCCGGTCGGCCATCGCCTCGACGACCGTGCGGCTGAACCGCTCCAGGCCGGCGACGTCGTCGTTCAGGCCCCAGTCGGCGAGCAGGGAGGCGTGCGGGTCGATGCCGACGCAGAGCGGGCCGCGTTCGTCCATGGCGCGGCGCAGGCGCGCGCCGAAGGGTTCCAGGCTCATGCGGAATTCCTCACATCGGCGCCGACGGCGTCGGCGAGCGTGGCGTACTGGCTCGTGCGCAGACGGGCGGCGAGACCCTTGTGGATCGCGCGGGCCCAGAAGGGGCCCTCGTAGATGAAGGCGCTGTAGCCCTGCACCAGGGTGGCGCCGGCCAGGATGCGCTGCCAGGCGTCCTCGGCGTTCTCGACGCCGCCCACGCCGATCAGTGTGATGCGGTCGCCCACGCGCGCGTACAAGCGGCGCAGCACCTCCAGGGAGCGGGCCTTCAGCGGGGCGCCGGAGAGGCCGCCGACCTCCTTGACCAGCGAGGGTGCGGCCTTCAGGCCCAGCCCCCCGCGCGCGATGGTGGTGTTCGTGGCGATGATGCCGTCCAGGGCCAGCTCGACGGCGAGGTCGGCGACGGCGTCGACGTCCTCGTCGGCCAGGTCGGGCGCGATCTTCACCAGGAGCGGGACGCGCCGGGAGGTGACCATGCGGTCGGCGGCCTCGCGGACGGCGGTCAACAGGGGCCGCAGGTGGTCGACGGCCTGGAGGTCGCGCAGCCCCGGCGTGTTGGGTGAGGAGACGTTCACGACCAGGTAGTCGGCGTACGGCGCCAGCCGCTCCGCGGACTTCACGTAGTCCAGGACGGCCTCGGCCTCGGGGACCACCTTGGTCTTGCCGATGTTGACGCCGACGACGGTCCGGAAGACCGGCTCACGCGCGGCCAGGCGGGCGGCGACGGCCAGCGAGCCGTCGTTGTTGAAGCCCATGCGGTTGATCAGCGCACGATCCGGGACCAGCCGGAACAACCGCTTCCTGGGGTTGCCGGGCTGCGCCTCACCCGTCACCGTGCCGATCTCGACGTGGTCGAAGCCGAGCATCGACATGCCGTCGATGGCCACGGCGTTCTTGTCGAACCCGGCGGCGAGCCCGAAGGGGCCGTGCATGCGCAGGCCGAGGGCCTCCGTGCGCAGCTCCTTGTACCGGGGTGCCAGCACGGCCGCGACGAAGGTGCGCAGCACGGGGACGCGGGCGGCGAGGCGGATCCAGCGGAAGGCGAGGTGGTGCGCCCGCTCGGCGTCCATGCGCTTGAAGACGAGACTGAAGAAGATCTTGTACATGTGTCCTCACGAAGACGGGTGTCCTCACGAAGAGGGGGACACCGTTTCCGGTGTCCCCCTCAGGGCGGTCAGTCGCGGGCCGCGGTCAGCACTTCCGCGTGTTCCTGGAGCGATCGGACGCCCACGCCCCCGTGGTTGAGCGCGTCGATGCCCTGGACGGCGGCGGCGAGCGCCTGGACGGTCGTCAGGCACGGCACGGACCGCGCCACGGCCGCCGTACGGATGTCGTAGCCGTCGAGGCGGCCGCCGGTGCCGTACGGGGTGTTGACGATGAGGTCGACCTCGCCGTCGTGGATGAGCTGGACGATGGTCTTCTCGCCGTTCGGGCCGGTGCCCTCGGACTGCTTGCGCACGACGGTGGCGTGGATGCCGTTGCGCTTGAGCACCTCGGCCGTGCCGGACGTGGCGAGCAACTCGAAGCCGTGCGCGACCAGTTCACGCGCCGGGAAGATCATCGAGCGCTTGTCGCGGTTGGCGACCGAGATGAACGCGCGGCCCTTGGTGGGCAGCGGGCCGTAGGCGGCGGCCTGCGACTTCGCGTACGCCGTGCCGAAGACGGAGTCGATGCCCATGACCTCGCCGGTGGAGCGCATCTCCGGGCCGAGGACGGTGTCCACGCCGCGGCCGGAGGTGTCCCGGAAGCGGGTCCAGGGCAGCACGGCCTCCTTGACCGAGATCGGCGCGTCCAGCGGCAGCTCGCCGCCGTCGCCCTGTGCGGGCAGCAGGCCCTCGCCGCGCAGCTCCGCGATGGTCGCGCCCAGCGAGATCCGGGCGGCGGCCTTGGCCAGCGGCACCGCGGTCGCCTTCGAGGTGAAGGGGACCGTGCGGGACGCGCGGGGGTTGGCCTCCAGGACATACAGGATGTCGCCGGCCATGGCGAACTGGATGTTGATCAGGCCGCGGACGCCGACGCCCTTGGCGATCGCCTCGGTCGAGGCGCGCAGGCGCTTGATGTCGAAGCCGCCGAGCGTGATCGGGGGCAGGGCGCACGCCGAGTCGCCGGAGTGGATGCCGGCCTCCTCGATGTGCTCCATGACGCCGCCGAGATACAGCTCCTCACCGTCGTACAGCGCGTCGACGTCGATCTCGATCGCGTCGTCGAGGAACCGGTCGACCAGCACCGGCCGGGAAGGGCTGATCTCGGTGGACTCGGCGATGTACGTCGCCAGCCGGGCCTCGTCGTAGACGATCTCCATGCCGCGGCCGCCCAGGACGTACGACGGGCGGACGAGGACCGGGTAGCCGATCTCGTCGGCGATGGCCTTGGCCTCGGTGAAGGTGGTGGCCGTGCCGTGCTTGGGGGCAGGCAGGCCGGCCTCCTTGAGCACTTGGCCGAAGGCGCCGCGGTCCTCGGCGGCGTGGATGGCCTCGGGGGGTGTGCCGACGATCGGCACGCCGTTGTCCTTCAGCGCCTGCGCCAGGCCCAGCGGGGTCTGGCCGCCGAGCTGCACGACCACGCCCGCGATCGGGCCGGCCTGCCGCTCGGCGTGCACGATCTCCAGCACGTCCTCCAGCGTGAGCGGCTCGAAGTACAGCCGGTCGGAGGTGTCGTAGTCCGTGGAGACGGTCTCCGGGTTGCAGTTGACCATCACGGTCTCGAAGCCTGCGTCGCTCAGCGCGAACGAGGCGTGCACGCAGGAGTAGTCGAACTCGATGCCCTGGCCGATGCGGTTGGGGCCGGAGCCCAGGATGATCACGGCGGGCTTCGCGCGCGGCGCGACCTCGGTCTCCTCGTCGTAGGAGGAGTAGAAGTACGGCGTCCGCGCGGCGAACTCGGCGGCGCAGGTGTCGACCGTCTTGTAGACGGGGCGGACGCCGAGCGCGTGCCGGACCTCGCGGACGACGTCCTCGCGCAGGCCGCGGATCTCGCCGATCTGCTGATCGGAGAAGCCGTGCCGCTTGGCCTCCGCGAGCAGGTCCGAGGTCAGCTCCGGCGCGCTCGCCAGCTCGTCGGCGATCTCCTTGATGAGGAAGAGCTGGTCGACGAACCATGGGTCGATCTTCGTGTACTCGAAGACCTCCTCGGGCGTCGCGCCCGCGCGGATGGCGCCCATGACGGCGTTGATCCGGCCGTCGGTCGGGCGCACCGCCTCGCGCAGCAGCTCGGCCTTGTCGCCGGGCTCGCCCACGAAGGTGAACTGGCTGCCCTTCTTCTCCAGCGAGCGCAGTGCCTTCTGGAAGGCCTCGGTGAAGTTGCGGCCGATGGCCATGGCCTCGCCGACCGACTTCATCGTGGTGGTCAGGGTCGAGTCGGCCTGCGGGAACTTCTCGAAGGCGAAGCGGGGCGCCTTGACGACGACGTAGTCCAGGGTCGGCTCGAAGGAGGCCGGGGTCTCCTGGGTGATGTCGTTGGGGATCTCGTCGAGGGTGTAGCCGACGGCGAGCTTGGCCGCGATCTTCGCGATCGGGAAGCCGGTCGCCTTGGAGGCCAGCGCGGACGAACGCGACACACGCGGGTTCATCTCGATGACGATTACCCGGCCGTCCACCGGGTTGACGGCGAACTGGATGTTGCAGCCGCCGGTGTCGACGCCGACCTCGCGGATGACGGCGATGCCGATGTCGCGCAGGGTCTGGTACTCGCGGTCGGTGAGCGTCATGGCGGGCGCGACCGTGATCGAGTCGCCGGTGTGCACGCCCATCGGGTCGAAGTTCTCGATGGAGCAGACGACCACGACGTTGTCGTTCTTGTCGCGCATCAGCTCCAGCTCGTACTCCTTCCAGCCGAGGATGGACTCCTCCAGGAGCACCTCGGTGGTCGGGGAGAGCGTCAGGCCCTGGCCGGCGATGCGGCGCAGCTCCTCCTCGTCATGGGCGAAGCCGGAGCCGGCGCCGCCCATGGTGAAGGACGGGCGGACCACGACCGGGTAGCCGCCTAGTTCCTCCACGCCGGCGAGCACGTCGTCCATGGAGTGGCAGATCACCGAGCGGGCGGACTCGCCGTGCCCGGTCTTGCGCCGGACCTCGGCCACGACGTCCTTGAACTGGTCGCGGTCCTCGCCCTTGTGGATCGCCGCCACGTTGGCGCCGATCAGCTCGACGCCGTACTTCTCCAGCACGCCGTTCTCGTGCAGCGAGATCGCCGTGTTGAGCGCCGTCTGGCCGCCCAAGGTGGGCAGCAGCGCGTCCGGCTGCTCCTTCGCGATGATCTTCTCGACGAACTCCGGCGTGATCGGCTCGACGTAGGTGGCGTCGGCGATCTCCGGGTCGGTCATGATCGTCGCCGGGTTGGAGTTCACGAGGACGACGCGCAGGCCTTCGGCCCTCAGGACGCGGCACGCCTGGGTGCCGGAGTAGTCGAACTCGGCGGCCTGGCCGATGACGATCGGGCCGGAGCCGATGACCAGGACGGACTGGATATCGGTGCGCTTAGGCACGCTGGCCCTCCATGAGCTTCACGAAGCGGTCGAACAGGTAGGCGGCGTCGTGCGGGCCCGCTGCCGCTTCGGGGTGGTACTGGACGCTGAAAGCCGGCTTGTCGAGGAGCTGGAGACCCTCCACCACGTTGTCGTTGAGACAGACGTGGGAGACCTCGGCGCGGCCGAAGGCGGTGTCGGACACCTGGTCGAGCGGGGCGTCGACGGCGAACCCGTGGTTGTGCGCGGTGACCTCGACCTTCCCGGTCGTACGGTCCTGCACCGGCTGGTTGATGCCGCGGTGGCCGTACTTCAGCTTGTAGGTGCCGAAGCCGAGGGCGCGGCCCAGGATCTGGTTGCCGAAGCAGATGCCGAACAGCGGTGTGCCGCGCTCCAGGACACCCCGCATCACGGAGACCGGGTGGTCGGCGGTGGCCGGGTCGCCCGGGCCGTTGGAGAAGAACACGCCGTCGGGGTTCACGGCGTAGACGTCCTCGACGCTCGCCGTGGCGGGCAGCACGTGCACCTCGATGCCGCGCTCGGCCATCCGGTGCGGGGTCATGCCCTTGATGCCGAGGTCGACGGCGGCGACGGTGAACTTCTTCTCGCCGATCGCGGGGACGACGTACGGCTCGGTGGTGGCGACCTCGGCGGCGAGGTCGGCGCCCTTCATCTCCGGGGCCTGACGCACCTCGGCGAGCATGGTGCCCTCGTCCGGCAACGCGTTGCCGGAGAAGATGCCGACGCGCATGGCGCCGCGCTCCCGCAGGTGCCGGGTCAGCGCGCGGGTGTCGATGCCGGAGATGCCGACCACGCCCTGCCGGCGCAGCTCCTCGTCCAGCGAGCGGCGGGACCGCCAGTTGGAGGGCACACGCGCGGGGTCGCGGACGACGTAGCCCGCGACCCAGATGCGCCGGGACTCGGCGTCCTCGTCGTTGACGCCGGTGTTGCCGACGTGCGGGGAGGTCATCACGACGACCTGGCGGTGGTACGACGGGTCGGTGAGGGTCTCCTGGTAGCCGGTCATGCCGGTGGAGAACACGGCCTCGCCGAAGGTCTCCCCCACGGCCCCGTAGGCGCGGCCGCGGAAGACCCGGCCGTCCTCCAGGACGAGTACGGCGGGGACCTTCGTGGTTCCCCCTGTGGAGGTCGTCATCGTTCGGCGCCTTCCGTGGTGCTGGTCTTGATCATGGAATTGATTGCGTCGACCCACTCGTTGTGCTCGGCCGCGCGGTCGGAGCGGAACCCTGAGTCGATCAGCCGCTCGCCGTGCGCCCAGGTCACGACGAGCAGTCCGCCCTCGGTGAGGACCTTGCCGGCGATGCCCTTGTCCAGCCGGGCCTCGCGCAGGGCCGCCGTGGGGACGAAGAAGTCGCTCGCCCCGGGGCGTACGACGTCCAGGCCCGCGTCCGTCAGCGTGAGCTCGACCCGGCTGCGGGTGCCCAGGCCGTGCGCCACGATGCGGTCCAGCCACTGACCGGCGGTGGTGGAGCCGTGGTAGCGGCCCGTCAACGTCAGTTTCGCCGTGCCGGGCTGTTCCGGCGCGCCGGGCAGCTCGGGCAGGTCGCCCTGGAGTGTGCCGCGCCACTTCCAGCCCTCGCGCATCAGCCAGTAGACGAGCGCGACGAACAGGCCGAGGCCGACGACCCAGCCGATGCGGGCGGCCCAGTCGGTCACTTCCGCCGATTCCTTACCGGCGGCGAGCAGGATTACAGGTGTCACGTGAGCTTCCCGTCGACGAGCGTGGCCTTGCCCCGGAGCCACGTGTGCGTGACACGGCCCGGCAGCTCGCGGCCCTCGTACGGGGTGTTGCGGCTGCGCGAGGCGAAGCCCGCGGGGTCCACGGACCCACGGTATGCCGTGTCCACGAGGGTGAGGTTCGCGGGCTCACCTGCCGAGACGGGCCGTCCGTGCCCCGCGGCCCGCCCGATCCGGGCCGGCGCGAAGGACATCCGGTCCGCCACGTCCGCCCAGCCGAGCAACCCGGTGTCGACCATCGTCTCCTGGACCACCGACAACGCGGTCTCCAGGCCCACCATCCCCATCGCGGCGGCGGCCCACTCGCAGTCCTTGTCCTCGTGCGGGTGCGGCGCGTGGTCGGTTGCGACGATGTCGATCGTGCCGTCGGCCAGCGCCTCGCGCAGCGTGAGCACGTCCCGCTCGGTGCGCAGCGGCGGGTTCACCTTGAAGACCGGGTTGTACGTGCGCACCAGCTCGTCGGTGAGGAGGAGGTGGTGCGGGGTGACCTCGGCGGTGACCCGGATGCCGCGGGACTTGGCCCAGCGCACGATCTCCACGGACCCGGCGGTCGACAGGTGGCAGATGTGCACGCGGGAGCCGACGTGCTCGGCGAGCAGGACGTCCCGGGCGATGATCGATTCCTCGGCCACCGCGGGCCAGCCGCCGAGGCCCAGCTCGGCGGAGACGACGCCCTCGTTCATCTGGGCGCCCTCGGTCAGCCGCGGCTCCTGCGCGTGCTGGGCGACGACCCCGTCGAAGGCCTTCACGTACTCCAGCGCCCGGCGCATCATCACGGCGTCGTCGACGCACTTGCCGTCGTCGGAGAAGACGGTGACGCCGGCCGCCGACTCGTGCATGGCGCCCAGCTCGGCGAGCTTCCTGCCCTCCAGGCCGACGGTGACGGCGCCGATCGGCTGGACATCGCAGTAGCCGTGCTCCTGGCCGAGCCGGTAGACCTGCTCGACCACGCCGGCGGTGTCAGCCACGGGGAAGGTGTTGGCCATGGCGAACACGGAGGTGTAGCCGCCGGAGGCGGCCGCGCGCGTGCCGGTCAGCACGGTCTCGGAGTCCTCACGTCCGGGCTCGCGCAGATGGGTGTGCAGGTCGACCAGGCCCGGCAGGAGCACCTTGCCGCCCGCCTCGACGACCTCGGCGCCCTCGGCCACCAGGCCGGTGCCGACCTCGGCGACGACCGCGCCGTCGATCAGGACGTCCTGCGGCTCGCCGCCGAGCACCTTCGCACCACGGATCAGGATCTTGCTCATCTTTCTTACTTCTCCTCGGTACGGGTGGTGGTGGCGGGTTCGTTTCCACCGAGCAGCAGATACAGAACGGCCATCCGGATGGAGACTCCGTTTGCGACCTGCTCGATCGCGGTGCAGCGGTCCGAGTCGGCGACCTGGGCGGTGATCTCCATGCCCCGGACCATCGGGCCGGGGTGCATCACGATGGCGTGCTCGGGCATCTTCGCCATCCGGTCGCCGTCCAGACCGTAGCGCCGCGAGTACTCGCGCTCGGTCGGGAAGAACGCGGCGTTCATGCGCTCGCGCTGCACCCGCAGCATCATCACGGCGTCGGACTTGGGCAGCGTGCTGTCGAGGTCGTAGGAGACGTGACAGGGCCAGGTCTCGATGCCGACCGGCAGCAGGGTGGGTGGGGCGACGAGCGTGACCTCGGCGCCGAGGGTGTGCAGCAGGTCGACGTTGGAGCGGGCGACCCGGCTGTGCAGGACGTCGCCCACGAGGGTGACGCGCTTGCCGGCCAGGTCGTGGCCGAGCCCGGCGTCCCGGCCGACCAGGCGGCGGCGCATGGTGAAGGCGTCGAGCAGTGCCTGGGTGGGGTGTTGGTGGGTGCCGTCGCCGGCGTTGATGACGGCCGCGTCGATCCAGCCGGAGTTGGCCAGCCGATACGGGGCACCGGAGGCGCCGTGCCGGATGACGACCGCGTCGACGCCCATGGCCTCCAGGGTCTGGGCGGTGTCCTTCAGGGACTCGCCCTTGGAGACCGAGGACCCCTTGGCGGTGAAGTTGATGACGTCGGCCGACAACCGCTTCTCGGCGGCCTCGAAGGAGATCCGGGTGCGGGTCGAGTCCTCGAAGAAGAGGTTCACCACGGTGCGGCCGCGCAGGGTCGGCAGCTTCTTGATCGGCCGGTCGGCGACCCGGGACATCTCCTCGGCGGTGTCGAGGATCAGGACGGCGTCGTCGCGGGTGAGGTCGGCGGCCGAGATGAGATGGCGCTGCATCTTTCAGGCTCCGTAAGGCAGTTCATCGGGAGAATTCGGGCAGCCAGAGGCACGCCGGGGCGTGCCGAGTCGGCGCACGGCAGCAGCCGTACGCCTTCCGTTGCTACCGGGCGGTCTGCTTCACACCGAGCAGCACGGTGTCGCGACCGTCCTCCTCGGCGAGCTGGACCTTGACCGTCTCCCGCAGTGACGTGGGGAGGTTCTTGCCGACGTAGTCGGCACGGATGGGCAGTTCGCGGTGGCCTCGGTCGACGAGGACCGCGAGCTGGACCGCGCGTGGGCGCCCGATGTCGTTCAGGGCGTCGAGGGCGGCGCGGATGGTGCGGCCGGAGAAGAGGACGTCGTCGACGAGGACGACCAGCTTGCCGTCGATGCCGTCACCGGGGATGTCGGTGCGGGCCAGCGCGCGCGGTGGGTGCATGCGCAGGTCGTCGCGGTACATCGTGATGTCCAGCGAACCGCACGGGACTTTGCGCTCGGTGATCTCTTCCAGCTTCACCGCGAGGCGCTGGGCGAGGAAGACGCCCCGGGTCGGAATGCCGAGCAGCACCACGTCGTCGGCGCCCTTGGCGCGCTCGACGATCTCGTGGGCGATGCGGGTCAGTACCCGCGCGATGTCGGGGCCTTCGAGCACCGGCCGCGCATCGGTCTCTTGCGTGTCCATACGAAACGGACCTCCTTCTCCGCCTCACGGGACGGACCTTAAAGGACGTCGGGATTGCGCCATCCACCGTAGCAGGCCGTGGCGACACCCCAGATCACCCCCCACAGGGTCATCGGATCACCCGTTCGGCCCAATCGACGATCGATACCACGGAAGAGTCGGTGCGGACCATTCGGCTTGACG